>JAHDGT010000544.1 GCA_020631675.1 Bacteroidota bacterium | reverse complement strand
GAAAGAAAGCTGAAGTATAAGGACAAAAAGATATTTTTCAGCCAAAATTGCTTGACCTAAACAGTTACCTTGTTTTAAGGTGTCAGTATTGCTGATTTACGGCCTTCCAAATAAACCTATTTTATTGCCTTCTGAATCTATAAAAACCGCGAACTCGCCAACCTCTTCCGAGATGGTTGTCGTTGGTACTAAGGTCTTGGCTCCAGCGGCCACGGCACGCTCTAAAGTAGCTGCTACTTCCTTACCGCGATTGAAATAAATAGTGGGTCCATTTACGCCCGGCTCCGCTCCTTTCTCTTGGATCAAAGCACCGGTAACAGCACCATTCTCCGCTGGAAAGAATACCATTGGGGTTCCTTGGAAATCAGTGGCCGCCAAACTTACATTCAGCATTTTTGAGTAAAACTCAGTAGCCCGCTGCATATCTGTAACTGGAATTTCAAACCAATTGATGACATGATTCATAATGGATGAGATTTAGGGTGTGATTAAAAGTAGATCATATTAGCTTGGCTCAAAGGTAGTTCGGATTTTCTGATTTGACAATATTTTGAGCAAAAAACTAAATATTTTTTCATTGTAGGATTTTAACTTGGCTGCGCTTGCTTTTCACGTGCTTGGCCGCTAATTTTGTTTATGCTAACAAGAACCAATTTTTTGTAAGCGATGTTATTTGATTACACTTAGAGTAAAAAGTAAATCATGAGTGAGTTAAGCACAACAAATCCTGTTCTGAATGAAGCACCTTTGAAATTCACTGCTGGTGCCTTGGCAGAGATCAAAACTTTGATCTATGAAAAGGAAGTTCCTGCGGATCACGCATTGCGTGTAGGTGTTAAAGGTGGGGGATGCTCTGGTATGAGCTACATTCTAGGCTTTGATGTGATCAAAGATACCGATGATGTGTATGAGGTAGAAGGCATCAAAATGGTGATGAACAAAGCGCACGGCCTTTATTTAGCAGGTATGGAAGTAGACTATGTTAGTGGTTTAGACAACCGTGGTTTTGTTTTTAATAACCCTAATGCTTCTTCTACTTGTGGTTGTGGCACTTCTTTTGCCGTATAGTTAACAACTAAGAAAGTGAGACGGATGTAACACCGCCTTGCTCCCTAATTTTTAGTAAGACATAGGACTTCGTGCTGACGACGAAGTATACATGTAGCCAAGTCAATAGGGTTACTTTTACCCCATTACTTAATCTATCTTTTACATCAGCCCGCATTCATCAATGAAGATGAATGCGGGCTGGCTGGCTTATAAGGTGACCACAAGGGTCGCCCCTACATTTATCGTATGGTATTAATTCTTTTGAAGCCTACCAGTCTATCATAACGGGCATTAAATGATCGGTGGTAGATCAGGATATAGTAATCATTTTCAGTATAGTGAAAACTGCCTTCGATCAGATCCGCTGTTACTTCTTCCGCTTCGTCTTCTAGTAGTACGTATTGGTAATCGTACACCCCTTGTTTGAGTAGCACCTCTGCTATATAGGCTTTTTGTGCTTTGTCATAGCGCAATTGATAATCAGGCTGTATTTGCCAATCTGTTAAAGCACCAAATAGAAAAAGACTGCCACTGGTGATTGTAGAATCCACTGGCAAGCTAAAATGCACATAGGCATAATCTGGCTCGCTGGATCGGAAAAAACCCACATTGCGTTTGTCAATGATGTAGCGGCCATTCCTATCCGTATAAGCTAATCGTATTTGCGGCCCTTTTTCACGCCTTACTTGATCGGGGGTGACGTAGGTATGAAAGCCATTTTCGGTTTCTTTAATCTCTTGGATGCGCTCACTCCTTTGTTGCAGGTCGCGGATGTCGAAATAGCGGAATTCATTACCGCCTGAAAAAAGCAGGGTGCCGCTATGATCGTACACCAGTTCTTGCTGCCTTAGAAAAGTGGGTTGTACATTCATTAAGGCATTGTCCCATCTGCCATTTTGTAAGATATTCACTTTGACGGTCTGTGCCGGATTGATCGCATCAAATTGGCGCATGTCGACATTGAAGCGGAGTTGTTGGTGGGTTTCGAAGAATTGGCTGATGCTGCTGGGACGGAGTTGTGCTTGTATACCTACTAAGTCCTCAATCACGACGAATCTTCTGGTCAGTAGTAGTTTTCCGGGATCATCATCGGCATAGACTTTTAGGAGATAATTACCGGATTTGGTCATGCGCATGCCTTCATTGGGAATGTTGATCCGGTAGCGGGTGTAGGGATGATGTGGGCTGTATACGGGTTCGTAATCGTAGCATTCGTCTTCTATGAAGCCATCTATATAATCAAAGGGCTGTAGTTCGGAGGGCGTCCAATCGGCATCGCAGTGGATGAGGGTGTAGTTGACGATATTGGGTTCACTATCCGGCTCATCTTCTTGTAATAAGAGATCAAAATGAAGCACTAATTGCTCTGGTGTTAAACTGTTCAGTGGAAGTATAGGCGGGAGCAATGGTCGGCCATTAGGGTACAGACGGACCGTTTTGACGAAGGGCTGATAGGTTTTATCGTCATACTCTAAGAAGTTATCCACCACATAAGTGGGAGGGGTATCATCATCTTGTTGTGCCAACACCTCTGATCCAACCAACATTAAGAGCGGCAACAACACTACTA
>JAHDGT010000543.1 GCA_020631675.1 Bacteroidota bacterium | reverse complement strand
CAAACCAGTAAAGAAGGGGAGATACGCTGGCTTAGAACCAATAAAGTACCCCTCTTTGATGATGATGATAAAGTGATCGGAATTTTAGGCACTTATGAAGACATTACCGAAGTAAAGGCACTGGAGCATAAGCTGCGCATTCAAAGAGATGAACTGCGTATTGCCAATGAGCAGCTGATCAAAGCCAATAACGCATTAAGACGAAGCAATAAAGAACTGGAAGTCGCCAATGATGAGTTAAAGAGGTTTTACCATGCATTATCCCACGATCTACAAGAACCCCTTCGTATGGTGGGGAGTTATACTTCGCTGATCCAATACAAATACAAAGCTAAAGTTGCCAAAGAAGATAAAATCTATTTTGATTACGTGCGGGCGGGCATGCAGCGCATCTCTGAAATGATAAAAGGCTTAGCCACCAATAATGAACTAACTTACGAAGCCGTACAATTAGAGCCAGTCAACATCAATAAAATCATTCAAGAACAGCAAGAAGAACTGAATGTCTTGATCCATGAAAAAAATGTGAAGATCTATGTTGACATGCCAGAGGTGAATATGTACTGCGACCGAAAACAGGTGGCCATGCTGTTCCACCACCTCATGCATAATGGCATACAATACAATGAAAGTGAAAATCCGGAATTAACGATCAGCTATAGAAAATCATCCAACAAGCACCAATTTCGTATATAATGGCATCGGAATAGCAAGCAGTGATCAGAAGAAAGTATTTTCTTTGTTTAAAAGACTAGAAAATAGGCGTTTTTATCCGGGCAATGGGGTAGGACTGGCATTGTGTAAAAAAATCATCGCATTGCACGATGGAGAAATATGGTTCGACAGTAATAATTTAAAAGGAACCAGTTTCCATTTTACTTTTCCAGCTGTAGGGATGATGTAGTAATCTCATTCATACGCTATCCTGGATCTTCTTCATAAGTTGGCGACCCCAAGCCCTGGAACAATAAGCCATACACATCTTCCACCGTACGCAACTTCACGATCTCGATTCTGTAATTACTTTGATCCAGCCCTTTATTGGCCGAAGAGATCAATATCCTATCAAATCCCAACTTATCCGCCTCTGAGATGCGCTGCTCCACTCTACTTACACTGCGGATCTCGCCAGATAAACCCACCTCGCCGGCCATGGCAATGCCCTTCGGCAAAGAAATATCCTCAAAAGAAGAAAGCAAGGCGCAGATCACCGCCAAGTCAATAGCCGGATCTTCCACCTTCAAGCCACCCGCGATATTCACGAACACATCCTTATCCCCGAATCTGAAGCCACAGCGTTTCTCCAAAACCGCCAGCAACATATTCAAACGCTTGCTGTCAAAACCCGTGGCCGAACGTTGCGGCGTACCATAAGCGGAGGTACTCACCAAAGCCTGCGTTTCAATCAGTAATGGACGAAGCCCCTCCAAAGTGGCCGCGATGGATATACCACTCAGATCATCCACATTCTCACTGATCAGCAATTCAGATGGGTTGCTCACTTGCCGCAAACCATCTTGCAGCATCTCATAAATACCCAACTCTGCCGTAGAGCCAAAACGGTTTTTCTTAGTACGCAACAAACGGTACGTATGATGGTGATCCCCCTCGAACTGCAAAACCGTATCTACGGTATGCTCTAACAGCTTCGGACCCGCGATCTGCCCCTCTTTAGTGATGTGGCCGATAATGAACACCGGCACATTAGACTCCTTAGCAAAACGCTGCAACTCACCAGAACACTCCCGGATCTGCGAAATACTTCCCGCCGCCGATTCAATGATCGGTGATCGCAAGGTCTGTATCGAGTCGATCACGCACAAACTCGGTTCATGCGCCTTCAATTCCTTGAAGATCTGGTACAGATCCGTCTCCGTCAACAACAAGCAATTGTCATTCGTAATGCCCAAACGATCCGCCCGCATCTTGATCTGCTGCGCACTTTCCTCGCCAGAAACATACAGCACTTTCTCCTTGCTCAAACGCACCGCCACCTGCAACATCAAAGTAGATTTCCCAATGCCCGGCTCACCACCTAAGAGCACCATACTACCCGGCACTATACCCCCGCCCAAAACGCGATTCAATTCCCCATCACCCGTCACCAAACGATCCTCTTGCACACTGACCACGGCTTTGATCTGTATCGCGCTCTGCTTTTTCGTTCTCCCACCACTCAACTTCGCTTTAGCTTCTTCTTTCTTCGCCAAAGGTGCTTCGGTCTCTTCGGTGAACGTATCCCACTCGCCACAATTCGTACAACGCCCCATCCATTTAGCGGTCTCTATCCCACAATTCTGACAAACAAATTTCGTCCTTACTTTAGCCATAGCCTGTTCGTACTTTAATAAATGAAGTGAATGGCGCTACCACAAAGATGCAAAGTATCCAGACAAAAGTAAACCATAGCTTTTTGGAAGCTACTTACAACCATCCACACGCTTATAATGTTTTTAATTCGGGCGCATCCATGCAATAAAGGCAAACAAGATACTCGGCATGCAGCACGAAAGTCTTTTATCTCGAGTCTCATGTCTCGAGTCTAAAAAGGCGTAAGCCTTTACTGCATGGTCGGGCTATCCGCTAAATGGGCTACCCTGTCTGCTGCTTCGCTGGCAGG
>JAHDGT010000542.1 GCA_020631675.1 Bacteroidota bacterium | reverse complement strand
TTTTATTGCGGGTATGCGCCCTGATGAACATCAATTCATAATCACTTCAGCATGAATAAATTCTTCAATAAGGTAAAGCGACTTTTTGTAGCGAGCGAGGAGGAAAAGAAGGCGATGTACGGGGAGTATGACGTACTGCTGGATGAGCTGTTCGCGGATGTGAAGCTGGGCACTTATGGGGATAAGCTATCTGATATGGATGGCTATTACAACATTAAGATGTTGCCAGCAGAGCAAAAAACGGAGCTGGTGATGCACTTGTGCGCGTTGGAGTTGCGGTATACGTATGATATGAAGTATATCGTAAGTATTAACATGAATGGCGATAAGTATCGACGTAGACTAATGGAGCGAGAGTTGCTGTCGTTGTTAATGCGCTCTAAGCTTGCACTGACCGACGAAAGTATTAAGGCTTTATTGGAATTAACTAAGCTTTATGGTGACAAATTACCGCATTTCGCAGAATGGCCCTTGGGTTTTCTATTGCGCAAAATAGAACTGTTCATTAAAAAACACGGTTGGACAGAAGAACGCAAAGCCTATCTGACCGCTTTCAGGGCGCATGATGCGTTCACGAAAAACAACTTTGCCGTACTGAAGAAGAACCGTGCGAAATTGGATCTGATCCTGGCTACGGCAGATGCTGGCGTGATGCATAGACCGCCCTTTAAAT
The DNA here is from genome assembly GCA_020631675.1 of Bacteroidota bacterium. Taxonomy (GTDB): domain Bacteria; phylum Bacteroidota; class Bacteroidia; order Chitinophagales; family UBA2359; genus JAHDGT01. The sequence continues at coordinate 1,951 of JAHDGT010000542.1, read as the reverse complement.
TTGATACGGAAGAAGATAATATTGGCAGCTACCTGAATTATGCTTTGAAGGATATGCCGCAGGAAGAACGCTTGCTTTGGTTTGATCTGCTGCGTTTTTGCAGCAAAGCGAGTAGCAGCAAACCATCGAAAAGCTTTTTGAAAGAGGGGGCGAAACGCATTACAACAATAGGAGAGGAGCAGGTGAGGATCGTACTGGCGGAATGGATCACGCACTTGACCGGTATTGCGAATAGAAGTGTAGCGAATCGCTATTTCAGTCCGGTGGTGTATATGGCTACATCCACCCGTACGGTTTTTAAGGGTTTGCTGTGGCTATATGCTGCTTTGGACAAGGGTGCCGAGGCGCAAAAGCGAGTGGCTGAATTCACCGAGCGTTGCTATAAAAAGATACCCAATGTAGGTCCATCTGCTAGGGCGGTAGGTAATGCGGGCATGTACTATTTATCCAGCATTGGTGATGACAGCAGCATTGGGCACATCTGCCAGATCAAATTCAGATTGAAGCAAAAAAGCCTCGTTGAGAAGGCACAGCAATACCTCTTATTGGCAGCCGAGCAAAAAGGCATTTCGCTATCTGAAGTGGAGGATATATCGGTGCCGGAATACGATCTGTACCAAGGCGTATTGGAGTATGGGTTTGCCGACTACCGCTTTCAAGCAACGATCGAGGGGGTAGGTAAGATCAAGCAAGTTTGGGTGAAGCCAGATGGGAAACCACAGAAAACCACGCCCAGCTTTGTCAAGCAGGATCCCGCCTTGAACATCAAACTGATGGCGGCCAAGCAGCAGATCAAAGACATTAAGAAAACCCTTAGTATTCAGCGCGACCGCCTGGATCGTTCTTATGTGCAGCATAAGTTCATGAGTTGGACACATTTTGAACGCCATTTTTTGAAGCATAATTTAATGTGCGCCTTGAGCAAAAATCTGATCTGGCGTTTTGAATTTGATGTGAACGAAGAAGGAGAGGCAGCTAAGCACATTCATGCGATCCAACAAGCAGGTCAATGGCAAGATGCGGATGGCAAGACGATAGAGCAGTCGGATTTGGCCAGTTGTGACCGACTCTGCATTTGGCATCCTACGCACGCCAGTACGGCAGAGGTTGTTCAGTGGCGAGAACAGATCCTACAACAAGAGATCAAGCAGCCTTTTAAACAGGCCTTCCGCGAAGTTTACCTGATCACCGAGGCCGAGCTGAACACCCTGAGCTACAGCAACCGCATGGCGGCGCATATTCTCAAGCAGCACAGCTTTAATGCGCTGGCTAAAGGCAGGTCTTGGCACTATACCATGGCTGGTAATTTTGATCACGGTTCTGACCTGATCGCACGCTTGCCCATTAAAGAACACGAACTAGAAGCCCAGTTCTGGTTGGTGGACAATTTTATGCAATTGGACAATGGTCGGGGTATCATGCAGGAGTATGTTTCCACTGATCAGCTGCGCTTTGTAGACATTACGGGCACTGTACGCGAACTAGTGGAAATACCCAAAATCGTTTTCTCTGAAGTGATGCGCGATGTGGATCTATTTGTAGGCGTATGCAGCGTGGGCAATGATCCCGATTGGGCGGATAATGCAGGTTTGCCACAAAACATGCGCGACTACTGGCAGCACTATTCTTTCGGTAAATTGAGTGAGACGGCAAAGACCAGAAAAGAAGTATTAGAACGCTTGATCCCCCGCTTAAAGATCAAAAAGATCGCCAGCATAGAAGGCAAATATTTACGAGTGGAAGGCAAGCTGCGCACCTATAAAATTCACATCGGCAGTACCAACATCCTCATGGAGCCGAATGATCAATACCTCTGTATCGTACCCGATCGAAGCGCGAAAGGCAATGCTCTCAACAAAACCAAAGTCTTCCTCCCTTTCGAGGGGGATCTCGGCTTATCCATCATCCTCAGCAAAGCCTTCCTCCTAGCCGATGACCACAAGATCAAAGA
>JAHDGT010000042.1:8792-16609 GCA_020631675.1 Bacteroidota bacterium | reverse complement strand
CAGCACATATCAAATAATTGCTAAGTCGTTTCCCTATGAATCGCATCGGCACACCACAAGACACTGCCAAATTAGTCGGTTTCTTAGCTAGTGAAAATGCCGAGTGGATCACAGGTCAAATCATCCATTCAGAAGGAGGTTTTAAAAGGTAAGTGCTTAAATTGACTAAAATCACCTTAAAACGGTCAACGTACTGACTAAATTTAGTCAGTGCGTTGATGCAATCAAATTGAATCTGGCACTCAAAACCTAGGACAATATAAAGTAGTACGCTCTTTCTTTACGCCACCCACATGTACAATAGACAATTCCGGTCCTCCCCTATTTCGCGACCTTGGAGATAGCTCGGATACATTGACATCATAAGAGAAAAGCACTCTGTAAGCTTTCATCTCGAAGCCTGTAGTAAACACTAAGGCATCACTATGCCGATACCATGCGCCCAAATAAGCGCGTACAGGCTTAGCAGGATAACCTGCTTCCCCTAATTGATAAAACACATTCGTACCCAGCATAAACTCGCTCGCTTTTTGCTGACTGGTATAATACAAGGCTGGCTCTAAACCAAATTGATTCAATAAGATAGAACCTGATAAGTGAGTTACTAATCTCCTTTTGATGGTATTATCCCCATCGGTAAAAGTAGCTCTCGGCTCATTGAGATGCAGCATGGATCCACCTGCGGAAATATTCACTAAGTTCTCGAAATGATAGGTCAGTGTAGCGCCTGCTTGTACGTCAATAAAACCATAGGCATTGGTCGTGAAATCCTCCGCCGAGTTCAAACCTTCTTCAAAATCTACCCCATTCCACTGATCGCCGAAATAGAGTTTATTCAAATCAACGGTTCGCTGTACATACATTCCCCCACCACCTAAAGACAGCAACAGATTAGGTGATAAAACCTGATGGAAAGCCAATGTTGCTTGTATCTCTGTAAATGACAATGCTCCATCTCCTGCTTGATCATATAGCACACGTAATCCTGTTCCGACCCAATTAACTGCACGCTCTCCTTTCATGATACCAAAATCCGCATAAGCAGATGCAGTTTGATAAGGAACGGGAACACTCGTCCATTGTGAACGGGCATTGGCACCAAAGCGATATACCCCATCAAAGTTACCCGTCATAGAAGGGTTTAAGCGCAAGTAATCGGTATAAAACTGTGCATAATGTATGTCTTGTGCGTTCAATTGTTCCGTGCTCAAGAAACAAGCACACACTGTCAATACACAAGTAAAAAGAAAGGATTTCAATTGATTTTTCAGCATAGGAGTGTATTAGCGCAATAAAGTAACATTGCCTTTCAGTTGAACAATACGGGTACTAACCAGAGTAGCATCTACAGTATAAGCATAGGCTTCAACCGCTTGTCGCTCATTTTTATAGTGACCATCCCATCCAATCTGCGGATCATTGGTTTCAAATACTTTTTCACCCCAGCGGTTGAACACCTTGAATACGATGAACTCGATATTATCTCGGCCCTCTACGTAAAGAATGTCATTCAATCCATCATTATTCGGACTAAATGCATTCGGAATGCCAATGTAAATAGGTGGTATGACTTCTACTGTCAAGCAGTAGGTATCATTACAATCGTATTGGTTCATGGCGGTTAGGCAGACTTCATAGACTCCCGTTTCCGCATAGGTGTATTGTGGGTTTTCTTCTGTGCTTGTATTGCCATCACCAAAATCCCACAAATAGCTGTCAGCATTCGAGCTAAGATTGGTGAAGAAAAAAGCATCTCCAACCTCAATGATGGGTGTTTGGACCTCAAATAAGGCTTCCGCATAACCATATACTTCAACTGAAGTATAAGAGGTATCCGCAAGATTACAAGTAGAAGGATCCGTAGCGATGAACATAATGTCATAACTGCCCACATCAGTGTAGGTATAATCCGCTGTTAAGCCTTCTATGGTCGTGCCATCCCCCATATCCCAGAGGTAAGAAGTAGCATTACCCGTACCTTCCAGATTCACTTCCACGGGTGTACAACCATTCTCAGGGAAGCTAATGATCTCACCATCTACTATAGGCGGTGGTGGCAAGGTAAAAGTATATTCTACCGTATCTGGTTCCGCACAATTAGAGTCCGCAATTAAGCTGACGGTATAAGTCCCGGGTTCATCGTATATATTGGAAATATTGGCTCCAGTGCCTGTATTGCCATCCCCAAAGTCCCAATCAAACATTAAAATGGGCGGCATACCCTCCATCTGGAAATCTACTTGTTGTATATCACAAGGGTTGGGCAACACATAGCTGAAATCTGCTGTGATAATAGAATCGAGAACATAAATGTTATAGACCTCCGAATCTTGCCCATTACAGCTTTCTGGATTAAAAGCGGTGAAGGTAACCGTATAAGCTCCTACATCAGGATAAAAGAAAGTTACTGCTGAATCCGTAGATAAAGGTGCCCCCGGCATACCGAAATCCCACTGATAAGAAGTGGCATTGTAACTGGTTGACCAGCCTTGATAAGTGTAAGGTGCGCAGCCAGAACCTGTATGCGTAGCATCAGCTATGACCACATCCAATATTTCCACTTCTTGGGTAACTGTATCAACACCCAAACAATCTCCTACCCCTTGACTTAAAATGACAGATACTTCATAAATACCCGGCTCATCATATTCGTAAACCGGACTTTGTTCTGTACTAGTTCCTCCATCACCGAAAGTCCATTGATAACTTACACTTTCCTCCGCTTGGAAGCTAGCGGTAGAAGTTTCACAATCCACATCAAAAGAGAAAGTACCATCAAATTCTGGTGGTGCGACAACCGTTACATTAGTGAAAGTGGTATCCGCTTCATTACAAGACATTGGGTCATTGGCTATGAGCATGATCTCATAAGTACCCACTTCATTAAAAGTGAAAGTAGGCTCAAAAGAAGTGGAAGTAGCCCCATCTACTCCAAAGTCCCAGAGGTATTGAGTCGCATTCAAACTCGTATTGTCAAATGTCACCGTGAAAGGCGCACAGCCCAGCTCTTCAGGAAAGACGGTCGCACCCGCAAAAACCGCAGGGATCTGGAAATCGAATTTGATCGCTCCTAAATTACAGTTATCCGAATTGTTGGTATTACTCCAAACACCAGGGGTTGTAGGGAAGCCATTACTGCTGCCACAGCCGGCACAAACCGCCTGATACACAATACCCGTTTTATCAAAGCGGCTCGTTCCCCCATCTACATGCTCGTAATTGCCTTCTAAGAAAGTACTGTTACCGCCAAAGAAGCTACCGTACTCTAAGGCTACCGCATCTTCTTCCAAGACTATGAAGTAAAAATCAGAACCATCCGTACCTGTCTGGAAGGCATCTCCGGTGATCGGTAGATCTTCTGTAGTAGAACCACTCACCAAATTTGTTTCCCCTCCCCAACCTGATACATAGATCCGATTGCAAATATCAATCAAAAATGCCGTTGGTGAGATGTCGGGATTACCATCGCCTCTACCAAAGGTGGTACTGAATTCTGTGGTACTTAAGTCATTACTGAGCTTATGGATATATTGACCGCTATTCGGGTTACTGTACACCCCACTTGTAACATTATAATCGCCTTCCGTTTGCCCTACGGTATAGACAAAGTCGGCATCATCTAACTCTACGAAGAAAGACTGATCATAGTCATTCGTGCCTAAATAGGTACCTGCCAATTGTGCTGTTCCCCCTGAGTTCAGTTTAACTACAAAAGCATCTGTATCACTATTATAGGTGGGGTCAACTGTTCCACTGGTAACCGGGAAGTTAGAAGAGCGAGTCCCCCCACAAACAAAGAAATCACCATTAGAATCGTACTTCACGGAGTAGGCCGCATCCTGAGCAGAACCACCGATATAGGTACTGGATACTAAACTACTCAGATCCGCGCTTAAGCGGAAAAAGACCCCATCTTGCCCTCCTCCACCATAGGAATTCTGAAATGCACCAGAAGTGGTCGGGAAGTTAGAAGAGCTGGTACTACTGGCAATGACCACATTGCCACTTGCATCTAAAATGATCTCGCCCCGTGCTTCATCAGCATAATTATAGCGCAAGCCAATTGCTTCATTCAAGCCATCATTACCACTCCCTCCAACAAAAGTTGCACCTAGTAGATCCGTACCATCTTCATTAAACCGACAAACGATAATATCTGAACCATTTGGGAAGTTCACTCCACTTGCGGTAGTAGAATTTCCACTGTTAAAGCTCGTATCATAACTCCCGCTAATAGAAGGGAAGTTTGAAGAACCTGTTGAACCAAATACATACAGCTCGCCCGCATCATTAACGATCAGACTATGCGGGAATTCATTGGCAACACTGCCCCCCAAATAGGTAGAGTATTCTAAAGAAGATCCATCAGGTGAAAACTTGGAAATAGCAATATCACATTGCAGCTCGCCCGTACCTCCTGCGTAGGAGCTATCGTATGCGCCTGTTGTAGTCGGGTAACCATCGAAGTCCAAACCAATACCGCCTACGTACATATGTCCTTCATCGTCGTAAGTAGCGGTGAAGCCCCAATTGTCGGAACTGGATCCGGTATAAGACGAAAAGACCACCTCCGGATCAATGATCAATTCTTCTGAAGCATCATAACCATCAGGAAAATGAAAACGAATACCTTTACCGTCTTTGGTCAGTTTAAAATCACAAGGCACCTCTTGTTCCTGCCCATTGATGTATTGATAAGCAAAAGGGCGTTGTTCCACCAAGGTGTTCACGCTGGTTTTAATGATCAGATTGCCTTGTTCGTCAATATCCAATTCATCTACGCCATTGTACTCTAGTTGTAGCTTCTTGGTACTGGCATAGGCATCTACGATCAGATCATATTTAATGGAATGACCTTTTCCGTACAGGCGCATGTCAATACCGTCATAAATATCACGGTATAAGATGTCGCGGAACATGGGCACATTGCCTTTCCACTGTTCGGGATCATCGCCGCGGAAGTAATTGGCATAAACGGGTGAAGCACAAGTGGCTTCTATATCTGAATCCGCATAACCGCCTTTGAACTGAATATTGAAGGCATGCATGCGCAGCAATTGCTCGTCTATGGAGCAATCGGGCGTATGGTGGCAATCGTGCAATGCCGCGATGTCATCAGGATGGATGAGTTTGTAGGTAAGCTGCCCACTTTCTAAATAAATGCGCGCCGCGTTCATACGAGCCATAAAACGCACTTGATCTTCCCACTGTCCTTGATTCTCTGTAAAGTAGAGATGGTGAGGATAGTGTTCTATTTCTCGATCAATTGTAGCCGTAGAAGCTTCGAGCTGCTGCACGGAACATATGCTGATACTCACAGCAAAGAGCAGTAGCCCCAAAAGAACACTTTTAGTTCTGGATACATAAATGGTGGGGAGCGTCTTGAACATCAGCAAGATCGTTTCGTTATGCGGTTATTGAGTTGAGTAAGTCGAATCGCTTCAACTGTGCCATCGAGCGAGGATCCGCGCGAGGGATAGCAGTGGTATTAAGTGCGCTGCATGTGGTGTGAACGGCGGCTTACAAAGGCGGCCCAGAGGTAGCCATTTGTAAGCCTGCCAGTGAACCCACAGGCAGGGTGCTTAATTTAACGGATAGCCCGGCCCGCAGGGCGCGCCATCCAACAAAATAAGCACTTGAGCATCTATTATAAAATACCAAAATCACGAAGCATCAGCAGGCCATTTTGTAACGCCAATGATCGCATTAAAGTTGCCCGTAAAGCGATATAGTGGAGACGTAGAAAGCTGGTCTAGTAACGCAAGCGACTAATTCGCGCCTTTTGCTGCTTATCCTTGCATTGGACAGGCAGCGTTTATTGATTGTTTAACGCAGCCAGCTGAAGCGGCTAATGTTGGATTGATTTTCGGAATCGAAACGCAAAAAATAAACGCCAGCAGGCAAGGCATTGAGCCATTTCAGAGGGACTTGCCCTTGGCTACTTTCTACTTCTTCTAAGGTTTTTTGAGCGATCTGTTGTCCTTGCACGTTGATCAAACTCATACTTTGCACCGCAGCTTGCTGCGCACCCAATTGGTAGAACAATTGCTCGCCGATCTGCTGTAAATGAATGGCTTGATCGCCGGGTAAAGCAGCAGGATTTTCAATGCCTGTGAATTGCGTTTGTTCGTAGAAAGTAGCGAATACAGCATTAGCGGCATTGATGCGCCCGTAGCCTAACTCCTGACTCCAATTGCCATAGACGCCTAATGAATCATAGGCATAGCCGCCCACTTTGTCGGCTTCTTGGGTCAGTACTTGTAGGACTAAATAATAGGGCATTTCTGGCCATTGTGATAACATGAGCGCGACCACCCCGGCCGCATTAGGGCAAGCGGAGGAAGTGCCATTGAAATCAAGTGTGACATCTCCACCGGCATAGCCGTAAAAATCGGATATATCAAGCGTAGGGATCTTTACGCCTGGAGCGGCTATGTGCAGGGCTTCTCCATAGTTCGCCCCCCACCAAGTCTCTCCATCGCAGGAAGTGAAACTTTTGCGTTCATCACACATGCTGCTGCTGGTCACACTGATGGTATAAGGACGATCAGCAGGCCAGATCGAGCTTTCAAAATTATCATTACCACTGCTGAATAATAAGGGAATACCCAAGCCATTTCTACCATCGGCATTGGCTTGTAGCAGGGCATCTTCTACTAAGGCGGGATCACCGGGCAGCAATGCTAAAAACACGGTGGTCAAGCCCCAAGAGCTGCTTGCCACATCGGCATCCGCCACTTGCCACATCCAACTGTAGCCATTGCTGAACCACTCGCTAGTGGAAAAAGGTACATCTTCCAAACCGATGGTGTCGATGTAATAAAACACTTTGACGGGTATGATGCTGCAATCCGGACAGATGCCCACCACACCTTCATCATTATCGGCTATCGCACCTACGATACCCGCACAAGCAGTACCATGCGCATTAGCTGTTTTATCTAAGTTGGGATAGCCCTTCGTGCCTTGTTCCGTAGCATCTAAACCCGGTAGCAATTTCCCTTGTAGATCCACATGATTGGTATCTACCCCGCTATCCATGATTGCTACTTTTATATTGGGGTCGCCTGTGGTATAATACCAAGCATCAAGCAGATCCATATCCGCTCCTTCTTCGCCATACCACTGTTCAGCAGTACCCTCATTTTCTATTTGCCATTGGTAGTCGTAATAAGGGTCATCTGTAAGGGTTTCAGGATTGAATAGGTAGTTCGGCTCGGCATACTCGAACAAACCGCTTTGGTGCAGTGAGATCGCTATATCCAGCACATTATGCTTGGCGTATTTACCTACTTCCCATTTCCACACCCGATCCATGTATTGATGCTTAGAAAGCTGGCGAATATTCAATTGATCCGCTAAGGCATGCATCGCCTCCGCATCACTGTTTTTTTTCAGCTTTACGAAAAGGCTGCCCAATATGCCTTGTTCAATATTTCCATCTCTCAAATAAGGCGTGACCCATTCTACAGCATAAGCATCCAACAAATGGTCGCACACTTCTTTGTAGGCTACTGCACTATGATCCGCCAAGCGAATAACAGCAAAACCAGATTGTGGGAACGATATCTCAGCTCCTTCGCGCAAGTGGGGTACTCGACTTAAAAAAGTAGCTTGGTCAGCCTCGGTCATAGCCGTACCAAAGCCCACGATCATTTTGCTTTTTTGGATGAGGTGGGCGTAGTGTTGGCTGTGGTCGTGAATCTCCAACTCACTAATTTGCGAGTAGAGCGAAAACGAGATACCGAATATGCCGAGGAAAAGAAATAGTAAAAGGCGCATTGATCATTCATTTTGAAAAGGCGCAGACAAGCAGC
>JAHDGT010000042.1:0-8692 GCA_020631675.1 Bacteroidota bacterium | reverse complement strand
AGAAATAGTAAAAGGCGCATTGATCATTCATTTTGAAAAGGCGCAGACAAGCAGCACCACTACATACGTACATGCGGAGGGTTTGGATAATAAAGATAAGCCGTTCTTTCGTCTTAATTCTTATGTCTTACGTCTTATGTCTTAGCTTCCTTATCTTCGCCATCATGAAGCTGGATTCTCTTTTACTATCTGTAAAACATCGCTACCTCGCTATGGTAGCAGCGGGCTTGCTCTGCTGGCTGGCTTGGCCGCCCATGCCATTCTGGCCACTGATATTCATCGCGTTCGTCCCCCTTCTTATCGTAGAGGCGAGAATCAGCGAAGAGCGAGAAGGTCCCAGTAAATGGCAGGTGTTCAAATTCGCCTACCTGTTTTTCATTGTTTGGAATGTGAGTACGACCTGGTGGGTATGGAACGCTTCAAATATCGGCTCCATCTTAGCCTTTGTGTTGAACAGTCTTTTTATGACCACCTTCATTGTGCTGTTTCACGTCACGAAGAAACGCTTGGGCAATTACCTGGGTTATTTATCCTTCCCCCTCTATTTCCTCACCTTCGAGTACCTGCATCAAAATTGGGAGATCACTTGGCCCTGGCTCACTTTGGGCAATGTATTCGCCGAGCAGACCTGGCTCATACAGTGGTATGAGTTTACGGGTACAGCTGGTGGTGGCTTATGGATCTTAGGCATCAATTTAATGGTTTTTCTTGCCCTTCGTCCATTCATTTTCCCAACACAAGTTGATGCTGAAGACGAACTTGAAGAACAGCAATCGACCAAACCTTTATCAGTAAGCACTTTCTGGCGACCAGCTCTTGCCTTCCTTTTGCCTATTCTGATTTCTTTGGGCATTTATTTCACCTACTCAGAGCAAGGCGAAGCAATAGAAGTAGTGGTCTTGCAGCCCAATATCGACCCTTACAATGAAAAATTTGAAAGAGGCTTGGCCGATCAGCAGTTAGAAAAATTTCTGCATTTGAGCGACTCCCTGCTTACACCCAACACCCAGTTTTTGGTCTGGCCCGAAACCTCAGTTCCTTCAAGACAGCGATTCTGGTTAGACCAAGTTGATGAGCTGCGCAGCGTGCGCAGGATCAGAGGCTTTTTAAGTAAATACCCCAACTTAAAACTTGTAGCGGGTATAGAACCGCTTAAACGTTACGATAAAGCCAACGGCTCCCCTACAGCTCGTAATTTCAGAAATAGGGAAAACGCCAGCTACGACATCCACAACTCCGCCGTTTTAATGGACGACAGCCTCACTTTCAAACTGTATCACAAGAGTAAATTGGTACCTGGTGTAGAGCGGATCCCCTATCTGAAAGCACTCAATTTCATGTCCGGCTTATTCCGGCATTTAGGAGGTTCAATGGGTAGTCGCGCCACCCAAGAAGAACGGGAGAGCTTTTTCAATGATGCGGGCATAGGAGTAGCACCTGTGATCTGCTATGAATCGGTTTTCGGTGAGTACGTCACCGAGTACATTCAAAAAGGTGCGAATTTCATTTTCATCATCACTAATGATGGCTGGTGGGGCAATACGCCCGGACACAAACAACACAATGCTTACGCTTCTATACGTGCCATTGAAAACCGTCGCAGCATTGCTCGATCCGCTAATACGGGTATTTCCTGTTTCATTGACCAGCGCGGTAATATCCACCAAGCAAAAGGCTGGTGGCAACCCGATGTGATTCGCCAGTCCATCCACGCCAACCCGCACATGACCATCTACACCCGCTATGGGGATTATATTAGTAGAATTTGTTTGTTCTTATCAGCAGTATTGATGCTTTATACCCTATTGGGGCGTTTTGTGAAGCGACATAAGTTAAGCAAGAACTAATTTTAGCATCAGTCAATTTGAAGATTTGAAAATGATTTTTATCTAAAGGGCGCATACCCGCCTGCGGCAGGGTACCGGGCTATCCGTTCCTACAAAATGGGCTATCTGGGGGTTCGTTGCTCAGCTTGGCGGTGGCTACCTCTGGGCCGCCCCCGCCAAGCAGGCACTCACGCCCCATCTATCCCATTTAGTACCACTCCTATCCCTTGCGCAGGCAAATGGGTCACTTGTTTTTCCACTTCTCTATAATCACCTGCACCCTTTCAATGGGTAGGTCCATCTCTTTGGATATGGTTTTTACGTCAAAGCCCAAATTGAATAAAGCGATGACACCTTTCGCTTCACCTTCTATACGTCCTTTTGCTTCACCTTTTTCCAGGCCTTCTAAAAAAAGTTTATCCTTATAAACATCATAATATACTGGCATGTCATTGAATATTTTTTCTACACTTTCATGTAAATTACGCAATCTTGAAATGAATAGCAACTGTTTTAAATAGCGTATTCGATCTTGTTCGGACTTCGAGTATCGTCTTAATTTCCTAGTGATGGAACGCAATATAGGCTCTATCTGTTCTTTTTTGTAATCGCTTAATAGCGCTAGGATCAGTACTTCTGGTACTTGCTGTTGCAGCAATTTTTCCGCATCCAATTCATAGAGCTTAATGATGTCGAAACCAGTGAATACTTCTTCTTGTCGTAGCTCTTTTCGCATCCTTGCTTTAGATCCACCTAAGTAGATGACCACATGCCGGATCGGGAGTTTATATTTCCGTTGCAATAACGCATGGTATTCCTGCATTCGATAAAGCATCTCTACATCATTATTGGTTTGGAACTCTAAATGTAGCAGCAGTTCTTTCTCTTTGTCGGTTGTAACCTTATAGAGAAAATCGACTTCCCTTTCTATGGTCTTGGTGATCTTTTCTTGAAGGGGCTGATAATCGATTATACGGAAGTCCAATTCCATTTCAATAAGTGGAATGAAAATGAATTGGGCATTTTCCCTGAATATTCTATCGTATATTTTACCCCCATCATTTGAAGTGTCTTTCTTCGACATGCTCTAGCATTTAATAACAAGAATGTACGAGTTGCCAGAAATTCCCGATATGAGGTATTTATTATCAATCTTTAACGAAATAGGAGTAGTTTAGAGTAGATATAGAATTTCAAATCGGTCTATTATATGAAACACTCCACATTACGCTATTTGATTACACTTCTTGCCTTTTTCAGTGCATTCACAGCCTGTGAGCACGAACACTTCAAACAAGAATTCGTCTCTACGGACGTAGCGAATTTCTGGAAGGCCTACGATCAGATCAATCAAACCGAAGACACATTGCTCCAAGAGCAACTCTTGAAGGAATTGTATCTGGATAAAGCCTCGCCTGGACTAAAAGATTTGATTGCCGTAAAACGGTATACCAATAAAGATTTTCTGACAGGGATTACTTCTTACCCAGAGTTTTGGTCATCTGTAAAAGCGAATACACTAAAAACCAAAGACCACCAAAAAGCGATAAATGCGGATATTGAGAAGCTGAAAAAATTGTATCCCGATTTGGATCCTGCTACTATCTATTTCACTATTGGTGCCTTTAGATCCAATGGAACCATCAAAGGCAAGAATGTATTAATCAGCAGCGAATTGGCTTTAGCCAGCAATGATGTTAAAGTTCAGGAACTGCCTGAATGGCGGCAGCCTTTCTTTGCCGATTACAAGCCTTTAGAAAATCTTGCACTACTTTGCACACATGAATACATACATACCCAACAAAATGAATTGGTAGAAAACCTATTATCCACTTGCTTGTATGAGGGCGTTGCTGAGTTCGTTTCCTGTAAAGCAACAGGCAAAGCCTCTAATTCTCCTGCCATCAGTTTTGGCAAGCAAAATGAAAAAAAGGTGGTCAATAAATTTTTGGAAGACCTTTATGTAGCAGAGAATATGTACAACTGGTTATGGGGAGAGAATAGAAACGAGTTAAAAGTAAGAGACTTGGGGTACTATATTGGCTATGAAATCTCAGAGCGTTACTACGAACAGGCTACAGATAAAACTCTAGCTATCAAAGAGCTGATCGAGTTGGATTATCATGATGAAAATGAAGTAGAGCGTATTGTAGATGCGACTAACTTACTACCTAAACCCGTACAACAGCTATATGATGAATACGAAAACAGCAGACCGACTGTTAAAGCAATAAAAGAATTTGAAAATGGCAGCAAGGAAGTTGACCCTTCTACCAAAAGCATTAGCCTAACTTTTTCCGAACCCTTGAATGGCTTAAACACAGGCTTGGATTTCGGACCACTTGGTAAAGAGGTCTATCCTAAAGTGGACAATAGCACGAGGAAGTGGGGAGCCGATAATGCTTCTTATTCCTTTGGTGTTTCGCTTGAAGCTGGCAAGAAATATCAAATACAGGTGTCAAATTTCAGATCCGAGAAAGGGCTGCGTTTAAAGCCTTACTTAATCGAGTTTGAAACGAAAAAGTAGGCTATTGTTGAGGATATTCTAATTGTAACTTTAATCTACAGCTATCGTCAAAATTCCAGTTGCGTTCAGCACGAACAGATTTGTACGAAATACCATCACATCACTATGAAAACGCTTAAGCAAACGTCTTCCTTTCTATTGGTCGCGATCATCATTATGATCAGCTTCACCTCTTGTACCAAAGACTATTTCATCAGTCCGAACTTCAGTTCAAAAACATCTGACCACTCTTTGGTAGCCGTGTTACCCGTTGAGATGATCGTTGAGGGGCAGCCCTTAGGGCAAATGGAACCCGATGATTTAATTGCAATTGAAGAGGCAGAAAGCCGTGCTTTTCAAATCTCTTTATTCAATGAGTTGTTACAAAGCTCGCAAAGCGGTAAAAAGCCCTTGCGTGTAGATTTCATGTCGGTAGACAAGACCAATGAAATACTGGAAGCCAAAGAGATCGGCATCCGCGAAAGTTGGGAGATGTCGCCTGAGAAACTAGCTAAAATCTTAAAGGTAGATGCGGTGGTCAAAGCTCGTGTGACCAAGCAACGCTATTTGACCGATCTGGCTTCCTATGGTATTGATATGGGTCGCAAATTATTAGGTGTTTTCACCAAAGGAAAATCCATCTTCGCCTTACCGGGTGATGTGGACAAGACGAGCGACATTCGCGCCATCTGTAATTTGGTGAATGCTGATGATGGGGTGGTTTTATGGAGCATGAGTTCACAAAGCGAAACCGACTGGAACGACCCGGATGCTGAGGTGATCGACCGAGTGAATTACCGCTTGGCAAAGAATTTTCCTTATAGAGGAAAGCGTAGATAGAATCAAAAAACCGCTATTTATTCCAATAATCCGGACCGACAAAACGCCAGCGTCCATTGATCCTATTGAAAAAGAAGGTCATTTGCTTGCCTCCATTCACGCTCACCTTGGCGGTACCGATCATGTCATTGACTTCGGTTTTACCTATTTTGTAGGTATCCACCTGTGCATCATCATAGAGTAGAAAAGAGCGCAGACCAAAATCAGTGCTATAACGAGCAGCACGCTTGATGTCACTCTGCTGCATACAAGCTAAAAAGTAGTTTACCGTTTGTTTGAAATTCCCAGGGCGCAGTAAGGGCCAATCTCCCTCTAAATAGGGAATACAGTTTTCTTCTAATTTTTTCTGAGCTAAAGCAATGCTATCGGCAATGGCAAGCTGGCGAAGGGAATCTTGTACGGCTACTTGTTTTATACTGTCTGCTCGTCTTTGCTCTGCTTCTCTGATCTCTTTGGCAGAAGGTCCACAGGCGCTGGTGGCCAGTATGATAACCAATAGCGGGACTATTTGAGAAGACATAAGACGTAAGACATAAGACATAAGACTTTTCCTACTACTCCTCTTGCCCGATCCGGGTGCTATAGCTTTCCTAATAAATCGCATTACTACTGACTAATGGGGGCTAAGGGCTGCATTGAGCTAACCGTTTCTTTTTCAGCTTGCTCTCGTTCCACATCCGCAGTGAATATATAGCGTCCTTTTTCATTGATCGTAAACGCAGGAGGCACCTTTGTTGCTTCAAACAGATCGTAGGCTCTTTTCAAATCTCTCCATAAGTTGCGCATATGTGGACGCGAGCGGAACACATAATCTAAGATACCGTGTTTCATATCACTCATCCGAGCAGGAAAAATGTGTACGGGTATGCGTTTTTGACCGTTACCTTTGGCTAAGGTAGACAACCAATACACTTCTTTGATCTGTGAATCATTGATCGCTACGCAGCCTTTTGAACCGCAATGCCCATGTATGAAAATATCACCCCCTAGATTAGAATATTTCGCCCGCTTGCGATCCGAGGCATTCGGGTAATTGATTTTCATACTGAGGTAATAGGTACTATTGGGGTTGAAATAGGTGGTGTGATACAGCCCTTCGGGTACTTGAAGATCCCCTTGCTTTTGCTTAGGTCCAATATCTCCACTCATTGCACAGACCGGATATGTTTTGAGTAATTGGTAGGCTTCGTCTTTATCATCACGCACCCAGACTTCCATCATCTTCTCACTCTTGAATACCCGGTAAAAAAGATCAGAAGGCGGGTAATGCAAGCCTTTCTTTTCAAAGAGTGCACGCAGCTTGGCATCTTTTTGTGTCTTGGCCGTATACACCCTTCCATTGCGGAGTTGCGCATCTACAAAGCCAGGACCATATACACTTGTAGGCAGCAGCCAAGCCAACACTACAAATAGCAATGCTGCAATGGTGAGATGGTATGAAAGAAAGTTTCGCATGCGCTGAATCAGACGGTTTCTCCGCCACAACTCGAACCTGCTCCGGCTGTGCAGCCATAGCAGTGTTGGTTGAGAATGATTTTGCGATCCACCAAAGCCTGCCAATCAAAATCATTGATGTGTTGTGGAGCGCTTTGCTCTACTTTGAGTTCCAGCATTTGGTTGAAATCGCAATCGTAAAGATAACCATCCCAGCTTACAGATAGGGTATTTCTGCACATGACACCCTTCGCAGCTTGCGGATTGAAAGCTTCAATCAACTGCTGCATATACTCGCCATAGTTACCGCTTTGCAACAGGTAATCTAAAAAGCGACTGATCGGCATATTAGTGATCGCAAATAGCTCATTGAAAACAATATCGTATTTACGCTTTAGCTGACGCTTGAACTCGGCCGATAGATTTTCCTGTAAATCAGGCAGAAAAGCACCGGAAGGATTGTAAACCAAATGCAAATTGAGTCCACTCCCCACTTGTCCGTAGCCCACAGCATTCAACATTTGCAAGCCCTTGATAGAGCGTTCGAAGACACCATCTCCTCTTTGGCGATCCGTGCGCAATTTGTTATAATGCGGCATAGATGCTACTACTTCTACTCCATGTTCAGAAAAGAACTCGGGCAGATCATTATAGCTTTTATTGGCAGTGATGATGGTGAGATTACAGCGGTCGATCACTTTACACCCCAGCCTATGTACCTCCTTAACGAACCAGCGAAAATGTGGATTCATCTCAGGAGCACCACCTGTTAAATCAACAGTAGGAATATTGGTAGCGGCAAGTATCTCCAAGCATTTTTCGAGATGTGCTTTACTCATGATCTCTTTACGATCAGGACCCGCGTCCACATGGCAGTGTGCACATACCTGATTGCACATCTTGCCCATATTGATTTGGAAGATGTCTATACCCGTAGGGTATAATGGGAACAACTCATGCTCGCGCATGCTATCGGCAAAGCTAGGCATTTGAATGTCCACCAAGTCTTTATCATTCAATACTTTGAGCTGTATCAGCGAATCCGCTAGCTCGTGTTGCTTCCCTTTTAAGGAGCGTTTACTGGCTTTGGTACTCATGGGTCAGATATATTCTACTACTACGCCATCGAAAAACTGTTAGGCGTTCTTGTCCTCTTCAATTTCATGCGAAACAAAGCATCACATCGTTTTCTCCTTCACTTTATTCATCATCTGTACGCCATGTACCAAGCTCGCACCACCCCTAATGGCTGCGGCTACATGTACCGCCTCCATCATTTGCTCTTCATCAGCACCTTTCTTTAAGCTATCACTGGTGTAAGCATCTATACAGTACGGACATTGTACAGCATGAGAAACCGCCAATGCGATCAGTGATTTTTCTCGGGCTGTCAGGGCGCCTTCTTTGAAGACTTCGGCATAGTAATCAAAAAACTTCTTGCCCATCGCCTCTTGGAAATCGGTTATATCTCCGAACTTCGCCAGATCGGCGGGATCATAATAGGTGTTATTCGCCATTGGTAATTGTTATTGGATTTGTTCGCAATAAGCCACATTTTAAGCACATGATATGTAAGTTATGCGACGCCCGCCTGATTTTGCGCCTTGACAAAGGTCTCTACCTCTAATAGAAGGTTTTTCGCTTCTCGCATTGTATCCACGCCTTCAAAGATCATGATCAAGAAGGTTGAGGTTTGCTTCAAGCTCGCTTTATCGGGGTTTTTCTGTAGGTAAGCCATTACCGCACCAAATACTTCAGATTGGTAGTAAGGCGACTCTGGATTGACCACAAAGTAGCAGCGCAGCTTTCTGCTCTTGAAAACGATCTGTTCAAAACCTAAAGAAGTAGCCACCCAACGGATACGCAATCCTTCGATCAGTTCTTGCATTGGTTTCGGCAATTTACCAAAACGGTCTTCTAAACGTTGGCGGAAGGCTTTCAGCTCTTCTTCTGTCTTCACATTATCGAGTTCAGTATAAAAAGCCAGTCGCTCATTGCTACCACTCACATAGTTATCGGGTATGCGCAGCTCTAAATCCGTATCGATCTGGCAATCCCGCACATAGGTCTTCTCTCGGTGGATTTC
>JAHDGT010000541.1 GCA_020631675.1 Bacteroidota bacterium | reverse complement strand
AATTGCTTAAAATTATAGCAAATTCCCAAAATTTTAGTAAATTGCAGCATTGCATCTAAACTACATCAAAAGCACAAATCAGAGAGGATATGAGTAAACAGCAAGTCGTTTATGATGAGAGTAGCATACGTTCATTAGATTGGCGCGAGCACATCCGTCTTCGCCCGGGAATGTATATCGGTAAGTTAGGAGATGGCTCCGCTCAAGACGATGGCATTTATATTTTGATCAAGGAGGTGATAGACAACTCCATTGATGAGTTCGTCATGGGTAATGGCAAACGCATTGATGTGATCGTGAACGAAAAACAAGTAGAAGTAAGAGATTTTGGTAGAGGTATCCCCTTAGGTAAGGTGATAGATTGTGTATCTAAAATCAATACAGGGGGTAAATACGATTCTAAGGCTTTTAAGAAGGCAGTAGGCTTGAATGGTGTAGGTACGAAAGCAGTTAATGCGCTTAGTAATCATTTCTTAGTACGCTCAGTAAGAGAAGGAAAAGAAAAGGTCGCCGAGTTCGAAAGAGGGCAACTACTAAAAGACCACAAAATCAAAAAGTCTGCTGAGGAAAATGGTACTTATATTTCCTTTGTGCCAGATAATGACATCTTCAAAAATTACAATTTCCGACCAGAGTTTTTAGAAGACCGCATTTGGAATTATGCCTATCTGAATGCTGGTTTAAGTGTATACTTGAATGGGAAGAAGTTCTTCTCTAAAAACGGTTTACACGACTTGCTGACGCATAAAACCGAAGGCAATCAACTACGCTATCCAATCGTACATTTGAAGGGCTATGACATTGAAGTAGCCATCAGTCATGCGGATCAATACGGAGAACAGTATTATTCCTTCGTAAATGGACAATACACCCCATTAGGCGGAACACATTTAGCAGCTTTCAGGGAGGCTTTTGTAAAAGTGATACGTGAGTTCTACGGCAAAAACTTTGATACTTCTGACATCAGGCAATCAATCGTTGCCGCTGTAAGTGTTAGAGTAGAAGAACCCGTTTTCGAATCTCAAACAAAAACGAAATTGGGTTCGCAAACCGTAGCACCGGATGGTCCAACGGTTCGCCAATTCGTAAACGATTTCTTGAAAAAGGAACTGGACAACTTCCTACATAGAAATAAAGAGGTGGCTGAAGCACTTTTAAAGCGCATACAGCAATCTGAACGAGAAAGAAAGGAATTAGCAGGCGTTAAGAAATTAGCTCGTAAAAGAGCTAAGGTGGCTAATCTCCACAATAAAAAACTGAGGGATTGTAGAGTACACTTGAACTCGAAAAAAAGCGACAAAGAATCCTCGACCATTTTTATTACTGAGGGGGACTCTGCTAGTGGTTCAATCACCAAAGCAAGGGATGTAAATACGCAAGCAGTATTCAGTCTCAGAGGTAAACCGCTTAACTGTTTCGGCTTGACCAAAAAGGTGGTGTATGAAAATGAAGAGTTCAACCTCTTACAACACGCCTTGAATATTGAGGACGGCTTGGACGGCTTGCGCTACAACAGAATCGTAGTAGCCACAGACGCCGATGTGGATGGTATGCACATTCGTCTATTGCTTCTGACCTTCTTCCTACAGTTCTTCCCGGATATCGTTCGCAACGGACATCTCTACATTCTGGAAACCCCCTTATTCAGAGTAAGAGATAAAAAGAAAACGATTTACTGCTACAGTGAAAAAGAAAAATTAGCCGCGGTTGAGCAGTTAAGAGGCAAGCCAGAGATCACCCGCTTTAAGGGTTTGGGAGAGATTTCTCCTTCAGAATTCGGTCAGTTCATAGGCGATGATATGCGCTTGGATCCTGTCATTTTACGAGAGGGGAGTGGACAGTCGATCGGAGACATATTAAAGTACTACATGGGCAAAAATACCCCGCAACGTCAACGCTTCATCATTGACAACCTCAAAGTAGAGGAGGAGCTCACAGAAGAAGACCTTAAAGAGTTGGTGGGAGAAGATGCGAATATTGAAGCTGTGGAAGGTTAGGTCATTTTCTTTTTCAGATCCCCAAACCAATAGTTGTAAGAACAGCAATGAAAATTGTATGTATTTCAGATACGCACGGTCAACATCACCACTTGGACTTACCAGATGGTGATGTTTTGATTCATGCTGGGGATGTCAGTAAGTCAGGCGGTAAATCGCAGGTCTTAGACTTCTTAGATTGGTATGCTTTGCAGCCACATCCCCATAAAATTTTGATCGCTGGTAATCACGATTTCTTCTTCGAGCGAAACCCTGTATCCGTTCTGGATTATATCCCAGACAACATCGTTTACCTAAATGATAATGGTATAGAAATAAATGGAGTCAAGATCTGGGGTTCGCCAGTGCAGCCCAGGTTCTTTGACTGGGCTTTCAATAGAGATAGGGGAGATGATATAGACGTACACTGGCAGTTGATACCCGAAGAAGCAGATGTACTTGTAACACATGGCCCACCATACGGCATACTTGACGAGACTGTAAGGGGAGATAAAGTAGGATGCGTTGATTTGCTGAATCGGATAGAAGAATTAGAGCTTAAGCTTCATATATTCGGACATATACACGAAGGCTATGGAAAATCAAAACAGGGCAATACGCTTTTTGTGAATGCAAGTGTTTTGGATGTGAGATACAGGATGGTGAATCCGCCTGTGGTGGTGGAG
>JAHDGT010000540.1 GCA_020631675.1 Bacteroidota bacterium | reverse complement strand
ACTTTGTTAAACTTCTTTAATACGATTACCTTCGCGGTAATAATCAATCGGTTTAGTTTACCAATGCGTAAACATACCAAACCATAGAAGCTATGAGCCAGAAAACCAGTGCGGAAAGAGCAGAAGAGCGAAGAAATAAAAAAGCCGCGGAAAAGGCGACGAATAAGGTTAAAAGTAAAGATGCGAACAAAGATGTAAAGCAAAAATCAGCTCGAAGAGAGCTGATGGAACTGCTGATCATCGCCTTTGTGATCGTACCAGCTTTGAACATCTTTGCTTTACAATCTTATGCCATTCCTACTTCTTCGATGGAGAGTGAAATGCTGGTAGGAGATAAGCTTTTTGTTAGTAAGCTGCATTATGGACCTCGCTTTCCAACTACGCCGATCGCATTCCCTTATGTGCACAACTCTTTAATGGGTATGCAATCTTATCTGGATCTGCGAGTGCCTTACTTTAGATTGCCTGGTTTCACCAGCATCAAAAGAGGTGATATTGTAGTGTTCAACTTCCCGCCCGATGTGATTGATAAGAACTTACCGATCGATAGAACGGACAACTATGTAAAACGCTGCGTTGCCGTGAAAGGGGACAGCCTACAAGTGATACAAGGAGATGTACACATCAATGGGGTGAAAATGGATATACCGCGAAACCGTCAGCATGGCTATGTGGTATCCACCAAAGAGCCTTTTAGCAAACGCACCAAGCGCAAATTGCGCCAGGAGTTAGACATCAATACGGGTAAAACGGAGCTGCGTAAAATGAGCGGTAACCGCTACATGATGTTCTTGACCGAAGACAAGGTAGAAGCCGTAAGAAGTCTGGATAATGTGTTAGCCGTAACCCCATTGTTACAAGACGCACCTCCTGAGAAACCAGACCCAAGAGTATTCCCGAATGATCAAGCTTGGAATGTTGATAATTACGGACCACTTTACATCCCTAAAGAAGGGGATAAAATCGCACTAACGGCAGAGAACATCAATGTGTATGAAGATGTGATCAAATACCACGAAAACAACCCTGGCTTTAAATGGGATAAGAGCAGCCAGCAAGCCAGCATTGATGGTCAGCCGATCACTGAGTACACCTTCAAAATGGATTACTACTTCATGATGGGGGATAACCGCCACAACTCATTAGATTCTCGTGCTTGGGGCTTCGTACCTGAAAGCCATGTAGTGGGTAAGCCTATTTTCGTATGGTTATCCACGGATCATAATGCCGAAGGATGGGGAGACTGGATCCGCTGGGGCAAAAGCTTTAGAGGTGTACAGTAAAACTTATTTTTTCACCACCTTGCCTGTACTTAAAACACGACCACTGGATTGGTCCATTAATTGAATCAAATAAAGCCCTGATGCCCACTGCTTGGTATTCAGGGCTTTATCTTGTTGTATTGTGATTGAACCTTCATGCATCACTTGTCCGCTAAAGTTGCTGACACGTACTCGGTAGGCTTCATTGAGGAGGCTATTGCTATTCCCCTTGAGTTGAAGTAGAAGTTCGTTTTCAAATAGGCTTGGAAAAGCATCCAAAAGAATAGCAGGGGAGGCTAGGTCGCTATCTTCAGCTATGCCCGTAGGGTAACTCACTACTTCCATTAACCAAATGTCATCCGCACCATGACGGGCGGGGCTTTCTTGACCCATTCCATGACCGGAACCTGTTCCACTGAGGTCGCCATCTGTAGAATCCGTATAGCCAGCGCACATAAAGCTGTAAGCGTCAATGGGTATGACCGTATTGATGAAATCATATTGTGAACCACCGAATAGATGGGTGTCGTTCACATTCCCATTAGCTGGGTCGATGCGTACCCAGTGGGTATCATAGAGGGTATTGGGTGGTGCCGGATTACCATCAAAACCCACAGTGACCAGTAATAATTCACCTGACTCTGTAAGCATTAGATCTCTGGATTGATCAAAGCTGTTGGTTCCGTATACACTGCTCCATAAGACCTCCCCACCTTCGGGGTTTACCTTAAAGACCCAAGCATCGTCTTGCCCATTGTTGAAACCAACATCCCCATCATTACTGATAGAATCTCCGGAGATGATGATGTTACCATCTTCATCCACAAGGAGATTTAAGCCTACATCTCCGGCAGAACCACCAAAGGTGTTTTGATTCAATAGGTCACCATTAGCAGGGTCTATTTGGCAAAGCCAAACATCTTTACCGCCTTGGTTGGATGTAATGTCTCCATCAGAAGAGGAACTTACGCCCAAAGCCCATAAGAGATCGCTGGTTTCATCGTAGTACAGCTCGTAAAAGTTATCATTGGCGGTACCGCCATAGGTCTTTTCCCAGATGATCTCTCCGCCTTGATCCACATATAGGATCCAGCAATCTTCCGCCCCTTGTTGTATGCTGATGTCGCCATCATCGCTTTGGGTATAGCCGCCAATTAAATAGCCTGACTCATAAGCTATAATGCTGGTGGCCACTTCTTCGTCGCTACCCCCATAATGTTGCAACCATTCCACTTCTCCGATCTCATTGAATTGGATCAGTAGTAGATCCTCTGATCCTTTAGGGCTAATGCCAATGGAATCTACTTTTAGCGTGTCGCTATAAATGAAAAGCCAATCTTCATCTGTTGTTTCAAAACTTGGGCGGTAAGAACCTAAAGCGACTATCCCACCATCATGAGC
>JAHDGT010000539.1 GCA_020631675.1 Bacteroidota bacterium | reverse complement strand
TACCAGCCGTTCTCACCGCCTATGCGCCATATTTTAGAGATGGTATGTTTCCGAGACAAGACCTCCCGACTTCTGATGTCTTTGAAGCAGCCATGTGTGGGCACTTGTATGAAATCTGATATATCGAAGTCGAGTACCCCGCTGATCTGGGCGTCTTTCCAACTGGAAACGATTTGATTGCTTTCGATTTTAGTGAAGGCCCGTTGAATCGCGGTTTTATAGTCTTCGGGCTGTATGCCCAATATTTGGTTGATCCGATCATTTTGGCAGATCACTTCCACCTTCATGCTGTCTACCAAGGCTACTGCCAGTCTGTAGGAGGTAGAAGTAACGAAGTACAGCCAATAGGAAGACAGTCGGGGTGTCATGACGGGCACACTGAATATTTTGCGGCCCAAGCCTCTGACCTCCGCGAACTGGAGCAGCATATCTTTATAGCTCAACACATCCGCCCCACCAATATCGAAATGCTGACCGTATAGTTCTTCTCTGCCTAAGGAGGCGTATAAAAATTTGATCACATCGCGAATACCTATGGGCTGACAACGGGTATTGATCCACTTTGGAGCGATCATCACAGGTAGTTTCTCTACCAGGTCGCGAATGATCTCAAAAGAAGCGCTGCCCGAACCAATAATGATCCCAGCTCTTAGTGTGGTCAATTTGTAGGTATCCGAGCTGCTGAGTATATCTTCTACCGCTTTGCGCGACGATAAGTGTTTGGAGAGCTCTTTCTCATTGACGATCCCACTCAGATAAATGACCTGCTTGACTTTTGTTTGGGCAAGTCGATCGCGAAAATGACTGGCACATTGCTTCTCCAGTTCCTCATAGTTCTCAGCACTGGACATGGAATGTACTAAGTAATAGGCCGCATCAATGTCTTCAGGAATATGATTCAAAGAAGCGGCATCTAAAAGATCCACATCTATGACCGATAGGTTAGAACGCAGAGATTCGGGTGGGTTGAATCTATCCGGGTCTCTCACACAGCAAATCACCTCATGCCCTTGTTGCATTAAGATGGGCAATAGTCTTTTTCCGATGTATCCGGTAGCACCTGTGAGTAGAATTTTCATACGGCAGTGGTTGGTTAAGTACTAAGTGGCGAGTGTTCGTACTGGACTTATAACTGCTGAAGTGCTTTTGTGTTTGCGGTATTCAGTAAACGAAGGTGTTTGAAAAGAAAATAAACTGTTGGGCAACCTTTCCTAGCTATCTTAGATAAGCATTACCGAACCAAGTATTCTTCTGTGCGACCAATTTTAAGCGATAACAGCTTGATCTCAAAGATCAGAGCGGGCGATCAGCAGGCCTCTAAGCTTTTGTATCAGCGACATGAGTCTTATTGGTTCGCGATCTGTTTACGGTATGCTCGCAACCGATCAGAGGCGCAGGACTACTTTCAAGAGGGGGTCATTAAGGTGTTTCAGGTATTGGATAAGTTTGATGTGGAGCGAGGCACTTTTAAGAGTTGGTCGAACCGGGTATTGGTGAACGAGTTGCTGAAGTACTTCAATAAGCAAAAGTGGCAGCAATCTTTCGGGGATCTGGAGCAGGCGGCTTATAAGGCAGGTGAAGGCGAAACGATCAATGATGCCATTAGTGCGAAGGAGCTGACCGCCTTGATCCAAAAATTGCCAACGGGATACCGAATGGTGTTCAATTTATACGAGATCGAAGGCTATTCACATAAAGAGATCGCCACGCAATTACAGATTTCAGTGAGCACCTCAAAATCACAACTATCCAAGGCGAAGCGCATGCTTCGAGAACAGATAAAAGTCCTATTTCAATAATGGATGATCAACATAATAATTTAGGCGACTTTATTCGCAAACGGCTCGACCAGGTGGACGAGTCGGCTGGTGATTGGGCGAAGCCTGACCCTGACATCAGGGAAAGCGTCTTAGCAGAAATAATGGCAATGCCTTCGGGGGATGCCGCCGCCGCTTCAACCGTTTCAGCAGCCTCGCGTCCGGCATATTGGACATGGGCCGCGGCGGCATCCTTCGTCTTATTGCTATCTACCGCAGCCTTTTTCGCGGGGACATGGTATCAGTCATCGAGATACGCTCAGTCTGGCACAAACGTTACTGTACCTACTACTGAAAACACAATTGATAATGCTGGTTCGGTTCCTTCAACTGCTATTACCAACAGCACGGAATCGCTGATAGCCATTGATGAATTATCAAAAAGCGTTCAGGAGCAAGTTGAGCTGATCGACGCGCTTCAGAATAAGGTGCAAAATCTGGCAACAAAGCAGGCAGAAACGGAAACTGCTTTGGCCAAGGAAAAGCAAAAAACAAAAACCCTCAATCAACAGCTTATAGATCAAAACAATACACTAAAGCGTTTGTCGAAACAGCAAACACGCTTAGAAGAAGTTATCGAATCAGATACACATACGCATACGCATACACATAGCTTCAGCCAACTACAAGTAGAACAAACGGCAACAAATGAGTATGGCAGGTCAGCTCCTGTATCATCAAATGCAGGTACGAC
Organism: Bacteroidota bacterium; assembly: GCA_020631675.1. Classification (GTDB taxonomy): domain Bacteria; phylum Bacteroidota; class Bacteroidia; order Chitinophagales; family UBA2359; genus JAHDGT01. The sequence continues at coordinate 154 of JAHDGT010000539.1, read as the reverse complement.
AGCCCCTCCTCCTAATTCAACTATTGTATCGCCTTCGGTCAGTTATTCTACTATCAATAGCGGGTTTGCTCCATCGACAAGCAGTAATAATAGTGGTGGTGGTGCTTCTGCTGCGGGGACGAGTATTAATGCATTAAATACCACCTCTGCTCCA
>JAHDGT010000538.1 GCA_020631675.1 Bacteroidota bacterium | reverse complement strand
CCTATACGGGCGTCTCTTTTTGTGGCTACAAAAACATTGCCCTCGAAGCATTCTCCCCCCTTTTTATTGCGTGGATGCGCCCTGATCATAAGAATAGAGAAAATCAACGAATACGATACTGAACGAACGAACGATCATGATCTTATCAGACAGAGAAATATTGAAGTCCATTCACAAGGGAGACATTGTGATCGAGCCTTTTCGAGAAGACTGCTTGGGCACGAATTCTTATGATGTGCATTTAGGACGCTTCTTGGCCGTTTACAAAGACCGAGTGTTGGATGCGAAAGCGCATAACAAAACGGAGGAATTAGTGATTCCGCCAGAGGGATTTGTCATACAACCCGGAACGCTTTATCTGGGGGTGACGGAAGAGTATACCGAAACCCACGCGCATGTCCCTTTTTTAGAAGGGAAAAGCAGTGTTGGGCGTTTAGGTATAGATATTCACGCCACCGCGGGCAAGGGGGATGTGGGCTTTTGTAATACCTGGACGTTGGAGATCTCTTGTGTGCAGCCAGTGCGGGTGTATGCGGGCATGCCGATCGGTCAGCTGATCTATTTCACCTTAGATGGTGATGTGAATAACTACTACAATAAAAAGCAGAACGCGAAATATACCCAACGTACGCTCAAGCCGATGGAGAGTATGATGTGGAAGAATAAGTTTTAACCCTCGAATTGAATGGTGAAGGCGATGTATTTGCCTCTTAAGCCACCGAGTACATCAGAGTAGCGCAAACCCTCTGTTGGGATGTGCACATTGGTCAAGCCATGACTGATTTTGATCTGTGGGGATACGATCACCATAGGGGTGTAAAACTCTAAGCCGAAGCCATACTCAGCCAGAAAGTCATTCGGGCCGATCTTAATGATCGTATTGGCTTTACGAGCTTTGGAGTCAGATGCCAGATCCCAGTCAAAACGTGCCCCTCCGATCACATAGAAACGGAAGTTGTTAAAGAAACGATCCGATTTATACTTGAAGGTGAGCGGGAATTGGAGAATGATGCTCTCTACGGTTTCCATATGCTCCACATCCCCTTCGGAAGAGATCTCGGTATAGCGGAGGTCTTTTTCCGCGAAGGTGAGGGTAGGGATGAAGCGCAGCTCCGAAAACTTATTCAGGTGCAGCGCACTAACGATCCCAACATTGAAACCCGATGAATTAGGCGAGTCGACCACCTTGATGCTATCGTGATAGGCGAAGGCATCAGAATGAGTGAGCTTGAACTGTGCTTGGTTAAAGCCGATGGACATACCAAAGTGCAACAAGCGATCATCGTGCTTGCGCTTGTGGATCTCTTGTGCTTCTAAGTCATTAGGCACTAGAACACTTGCGATCACCAATAAGGCGAAGGCAGCTAAAAATGGTCTAAAAATCACTCTCGGGTTCATTTTTGACCCACATAAATGGAACATACACCAAAGGTTAAGGGGATATGCTTGGCTTCGGGAAATCCCGAGTGGCGAAGCATAGCCGTGAAACGCTCTCCTTCCGGGAAAGCTTTGATGCTTTCGGGCAAATAGGTATAAGCACTATCATCTTTAGATAAACGCTTACCAATACGAGGTAGCAGCTGTTTCGTATGAAATTCGTAAAACTGCTTGAAGGGGAAACGCTTTGGAGTGGTCAGCTCTAAAATCACTGCCTTACCTCCCGGGCGAATCACTCTATGCAGCTCTTTCAAGCCTTTTTCTAAATGCTCGAAATTTCTTACACCAAAAGCAACGGTCAGCGCATCAAAACTATTGTCATCAAAGGGCCGATTTTCCGCATCTCCGGTTCTTAAGTCGATGAATTGGCTCAGATTCTTCTTCGCCACCTTCTCCCGACCCAGTTCCAGCATGCCCTCGCTGATGTCAACACCGATGATCTTTTCAGGTTGTAGCTTCATGCAAGCCAGTGCCAGATCCCCGGTTCCCGTAGCCACATCCAAGATGCGTTTGGGCTGTATGGGGCGTAGCAAACGGATGGCCCGCCAACGCCAATAGTTATCAATTCCTAAGGAAATGATGCGGTTTAAACGATCATAGGTAGGCGCGATATTGTCGAACATGCGCGCTACTTGTTCCTTTTTACCACTTTCGGAGTCTTTATACGGGACTACCACCGTTTTCGTACTTCCCTTGTCGCTTGCCATAAGTTTTGGATAAGACGTGCAAAGATAATTCATTCGCTAATCATCTAGCGTCTAATAAGAACAACATAACAACAGTTGAGTTTTTGCGAAACTGTAAATAGCATTATATTTTTGAAATAAAATTGAACGCTAAAATCATTTATATGTACACACTATTCGACATCGCTAACATTTGTGCCGGATTGATTCTTGGAGTCAGCGTTTGGGCCAATATTTCTAACATTGGTGAGAGCCTTGAGGGTTTTGCCAAAATTTTAGGTCCTTTCCGCTCCATTATCGGTACCATATGCGCAACCATAGGCGTATTTTTGCTCATCTTACACCCGGGTTGCGGCACGCATGATATAGTAGGCATATTAGCGGGCTTGACCTTAGTAGGAGAGGAGCTGACCAGAGTACCCAGCATTGGCGATAATCTGGTCAAATTTTCAAAGATCTTGGTACCTTTTGAAACGGTCATCGGTATCGCTGCGCTAAGCGTTGGCATCTTGGGTTTATTGAACATTCACTTTTTGTGTTGAT
>JAHDGT010000041.1 GCA_020631675.1 Bacteroidota bacterium | reverse complement strand
TCCTTCAACTTCTCCTGTAACCACGCCCGTTCGGCCAGTTCCTTCGTATCTATCATTTTGGCGGTCAACTGCTCAATAACTTCCGCACGATCCCTATCATAAGGCAAGATTCGCATCACCTTTTTCAAGGTTTTCACAAAATTTCTATTCGTCAACATACTCTGCGCGGGGATCAACTGCTTGTGCTTCGTCAAGAAAACCTCCAAATTGGCCAGCATATCCTCCATGCGGTCATCCTCCAATTCATAGTAGCTTTTCAGTAGCAACTTCCGAGCATCCACCTGATAAAAAATATCATTGAATTTACGCACCCTATCCTTTGCCACCAAACTCTTTTGGTCGGTCAGCAAGTCGATCACGCCTTTATAGTCAGACAAATAAAACTTCAGATGCGCCTGGTTATAGGCAAGCACCTGCTCTCTTTCACCACTGCCGATCAGATCAATGGTATTATCAATGAAATCCTCGCACCAATCCAATAAGCCTTCCCGAAGGGCGATCGTTACAATATTTTTGAACATCGGCGGCGTAATACTCAATAAACCCGCTTGAAACTGCTCTTGGTACAACTCCAGAACATCGCGATAATACTGCCGCTCGCCCCGGTTTATTTTATAGCCGCAATAACTGCGCGCGTAAGCATATAAATTCTGAGCATCTTCCACAGAAAAAAGATCCTTGTTCGCCCCTAACAACTCCCTGAAACTCGCATAATACTCCCCCTGCTCCATATCCCCTAACATCAATAAAGCTGTTCGGTACAACTGCACAGAAGGCACATCCAAATGCGGGTGTTTATCAATATGCGCAAGCAGATCACTGGCCATGGAAAGGCCCACTGCTTTCTGATTCACCACATGCGCTTGCAAGGTCGCGATGCAAGAATAGGAGAGTGCTTCGGTCAAATAAAAACGATCTAAATTGAAAATCGCCTCCTGAAAATGAGGGTCCTCACCGCTCTGTTTATTCCGATTGGCGGTCAGCCCGATCGCCGAGGCATGAAAACGAAAGGCATCATAATGCGCGTCACTATCCGCATAGCTCACCGATTTCACCAACTTATCCAGATCCCGATAACAAGCCGCATAATGATTGTCCAACTGTTTCGACTTATAGTGATCCATCAGCTCGCTTAGTGCTAAGGTCTTGTTTCCTTTAATACGCTGAAACAGCAAGAAATCCTCCGTGATCTTAAAAAGGTTAGAAAGCAAATAACGGATCGACTGCGCATCAAAAGGACGTTTAGGGAAAAGATGTTCATGAGCCGCCTCTTTACTCAAACGCTTGTCCGTAAAATTAGGCGCGAACTTTACGATATAATCAAACAACATACAATTCAAGCCAAACTGCTTTTTATTGCTGTTGAAAGCCTCACAACGCACCAACTGCCCCAACTTTTTCAAGTCAGATTTCGACATAGTGCGCAAGCTCTGTATCAACTTACTGTTCTGCATTTATATCGTAGATTGTATTGAGGTCGTTTAAAGTTTTTCATCTGAATCGCTTAGAGGAAAGGTCGAGAAAATAACTTTAAACTACCTCATTGTTAATAGGGCGCATGCCCGCAATAAAAACTTGCTTAGTAAGCCATAATAATCGGCATACTGCACGAAATCTCATGTCTCGAGTCTCATGTCTCGAGTCTAAAGAAAGCGCAAGCTTTCACTGCGTCCACCGGGCTATCCGTTCCTATTAAGCGCACTGCCTGTCGGTTCGTTGCTGCCAATTGCGGTGGCTACCTCTGGGCCGCCCCCGCAACAGGCGCACTCACTCGCCATTCAGCACCCTTAATACCACTGCTATCCCTTGCGCAGGTAAATATCGCAGGATATAGTTTTTTTAACAATTTTTCACCATAAATTCTTGATACTTTTTGATTTTGAAAAGATTGGGTTGTGGCTTAAATTATTGATAGTCAGTGTGTATTGTGATTTTTGCCTACTCTTTCTACTTGTGATTGTTTGATATTTATGGTATTTTATAATTAGTAGCTGTTTGTAATTGTGTTAAATTCACATATAGACAGTTCAAAATTTCTTGAAACTGCCTCATAGAGTTGATACTAATTTTATCCCTCACATGAATAAAGTCCAGAATTATGATGAAAACATATACCATAAATAAAGTGCGATACTTCTTCCTTTGTTTATGCTGCATCATGGGTACTACCTATGTGCATGCGCAATTCGTTGATATGTCTACGCATCAAGAGGGGTGGAACTTCAAGCAGCAAGACCGAACCGTATTACAAGGCGAAGTGACCGAAGATGTTACTGGTCAATTGATTCGAGAAGAGGTGGGAACAACAGACGATATAAAAATATCTGGCACCTTCTTCAATGAAGCCGATAATGAAATTAATATCGATATAGACTTTCAGTTCTCAGGTTTCGGAGGGGCAATGGTGCCCAATATCACAATAACTGAAATTAATATTGATGACATTGACCGTTACTCTACGATCTATATACCACCTGCGGTAACAGATGGTATTGACGAGGTGGAAAATCTAAATTTTGAACAAGCCATCGATTTGTCCATCAATGTAGGAGAGGGTGAACCCACAGAAGAGGAGGAGGATACCTCAAGTCCGATCACTGATACAGATACAGAAGACCAAGCACAGACGGAATCAGAGTCAGATGTATACGCAGTAAGCACGCAAGGGGAAATCAATGATGCGGCTGAAGAACATGTGGAACAAGTTTCTTTATTCGAAGACATAAAAGGCGGATTGAGTTTGAATAACTATCCCAATCCTTTTGTATTAGATACCGAGATCAACTTCAATGTTACTGAAAGCGGACCTATTTATGTTACTGTTTTTAATGCAGCGGGTCAACGCATACACATCCTTGCGAATGGGCAACATTATGATGAAGGCAATTATGCCATCCGCATTCCAACTTATGACTGGTTGCCGGGTGTTTATTACTGCCAGTTCGCGACCACAACTGAGCAAGTCGTTCAGCCTATGTTGAAAATAGACTGATTCAAGCCAAACTCAAGGTATATTGTTTAATGACTCCGATGTCATTTGCCCGATTGATTCCTATCAATCGGGCTTTTTTATGAATCGTTTTTGGATGACGTCAGTAGTTGCCAATATATACTTCAGCGTCAGAACGAAGTCTTACGTCTTACGTCTTAAATCTTATGTCTTTTATTTAAAACCGAATACTACTCACAATATCCTCAAACAAACCTCTTGAAACCACGAAGTCCTCGGAGGTGTCCGTGCAGTGTATTTCGTAGCCTTTATTCTTATACTGCATGACATAGGAAGTCGCCTTCAAACGTCCCTCCGGAAAAGTATCTTCATCAATATAAGTATAAGTGTATTGTCTTACCCGCTGACCATTTATATCCATCTCACCCTGCCCCAGCATCTTAAAGCCCGATTTGTTTTTGATTTTCCTTAAGATCCTATTCGCATGTTCCTCAAAGTATATGGTAGCTGATTTCTCTTTCTGACCACTTGCCAGCATCGGTTCTTCCCGCATGTAGATCACTACTTGCTCTTTGTAGGTATGCTCGCTTCTTCTATTAACAGGACTAGTGATATGAATAGACCCCTCGCCATATTCTCTTACTTGCCAGTCCAAGGGTATTTGTAGTAGATTAATGCCTTGATCGCGCTGTGTAACATAGGGTCTGAATACGCCATTTTCAGTACGTATTTCCCCTTCTTTGGAAAGACCACCACCATTGCCGCAAGCACTAATGAATAAACCACATAGTATTAAACACGCAAAAAGCGGAATCGCCTTCACTTTTTTTGAAAAACGGTAAGTGTGTTGCATCAATTTTTCAAGTCAAGAACTATGCCCCATCGTATTCCACAAAATTGCGAGGGGTTTCATATAGTCGGATGAGTAGATCGAAATTCGGATCTAAATGTGGTTTTATCAGTCGCCATATGACCACCGCAATATACTCGGCCGTGGGATTGTGATTTTTGAATTCCTCGACTTCCAGATTTAGGTTTTTATGGTCGAAGCGCTCCAGCACTTGCTCCTCGATTATATCTTTGAGCACCTTCATGTCAATGACATAACCGGTATCAGGATCCATATTGCCGGTCACTTTTACTTCAAGCTCGTAATTGTGCCCATGAAAATGTGGGTTATTGCACTTACCGAATACCGCCTTGTTTTGTTCGTCCGACCACTTCGGGTTGTGTAAACGATGGGCGGCGTTGAAATGAGCTTTTCTGAAGACCGATACACGCATAGGGTAAGTAATTAATTTAGGATGGAGGTAGTTTAAACTACTTCGCTTCTGTATAAAGATAATACCACCCTGAGAACGTGAAAAGAGGCTTATAGTTCAAAAGTCTTAGCTTTGCGGCTAATGAGATTCTCACAAGTCATAGGACAGGCAAAAATAAAAAAAAGCCTTTTGCACAGCTTCGCAGAAGGGCGGGTTAGCCATGCGCAGCTGTTTCTCGGACAAGAAGGTACGGGCGCATTAGCACTCGCATTAGCCTGTGCGACTTATGTGAACTGCTTGAACCCTACTGAAACGGATTCCTGTGGTACTTGTGCCAGCTGTAGAAAAGCAGATAAATTCATCCATCCTGATATTCATTTTAGCTTTCCAACTATCGGGAGTAAAGCAGTCAGTGATCAGTTTTTGCCCCAGTGGAGAGAGGCGATGAAGGATAATCCTTACTTAAATGCTTACCAGTGGTTAGGCTTGTTACAAGCAGAAAACAAGCAGGGCAATATCACGGCCCAAGAGTGTGAGCACATCATGAGAAAGCTGAGTTTCAAAGCTTTCGAAGGCAAATACAAAGTGCTTATACTCTGGATGCCGGAGTATCTGGGTAAAGAAGGGAATAGGCTATTGAAGCTCATTGAAGAGCCCGCACCGAATACGCTCTTTTTATTGGTCGCTGAACGAAGCGAGCTGATTTTGAATACGATCCTATCTCGCTGTCAGTTGTTGCACATCCCTCGTTTAGATGAGGATTCACTTACGGCACATCTTCAAAAGCTGTATCAAATTCCAGATACGCTTGCACGGCGCGCGGCGGTTTTAGCGGAAGGGAATCTGAATGCGGCCAAGTCGATCATGGAAAAGGGAGATGCGGATGCCCGTAAGCTGCTGCTGCTTTGGTGGGAAGCCACTTTAGCAAAAGACGCAGCGGCACAAGTTGAGCTGTCAGATCAAATCGCTAAAGTAGGTCGGGAATCTCAAAAACATCTTTTACGCAATGCTTTGCACTTTTTGAGGCAGTGTTTAATGCTGAAAAGCTTGCCTAAAGCCCAACAAAACACGATTCTGAATTCAGAAGAACTGGATATGGCGGAAAAGTTGATGCACCGCATAGCGACAATAGATCAGATGATGTATCTTATGCGCTTGTTCAGCGATGCTGTATTGCATATAGAACGCAATGCTAATCCGCGAATACTATTTTTGAGCCTTTCCTTACGAGTAGGGGCACTATATTAGGATGGGGCTTATAGCCTGGTCCGCTTTTTCATCGTGGCGAAATTTCTCGCCATTTCATATATACCAACTAACGACCACGGTCGTTATTGGACCTTATTTATAGATTATTATGTCTTGTGCCAATTGTGGGTCACGGACAATGGGAGGTAAACCAGCGGGTTGTCGTAGTAACGGCTCTTGTCAAAGCGGTGGGTGTAATAGACTCAATGTTTATAACTGGTTATCCGATCTTCCCTTTTCCGCCCCTGTAAATAGTTTTAAAGTAGTTGAAATCAGTTTCAAAAATGGAAGTCGGAAAGGCTTTTACGTAAATAGTGGGAATGTAGATTGCCACACTGGAGATATGGTGGTGGTTGACGGACGTACTGGTGGTTATGATGTAGGGCAGGTTAGCCTGAGTGGAGAGCTTGTTCGCTTGCAAATGCGCAAAAAACGCGTACCCGAAGATGCGGAACTACCTCGTTTGGTGCGTAGAGCGCAAGAACACGACTTAGAGAAGCTGCGTTACGCCCGAGAACAAGAATATCCAACAATGTTGATGGCACGGGTAATAGCTCGTGACCTAGGCTTGAATATGAAAGTCGGAGACGTAGAGTATCAAGCTGATGGCAGGAAAGCCACTTTCTACTATACGGCTGATGAGCGGGTTGACTTTAGAGATTTGATCAAATTCTACGCTAAAGAATTCAAAGTCAAAATCGAGATGCGTCAAATAGGTGCCCGCCAAGAGGCTGGTCGTATTGGCGGTATTGGAACCTGTGGACGAGAGCTTTGTTGTTCTACTTGGTTGACCAGCTTTAAAAGTGTATCCACGGTAGCAGCTAGGTATCAAAACCTTGCCATCAATCAATCTAAGCTTTCTGGGCAGTGTGGCCGCTTGAAATGTTGCTTGAACTACGAACTGGATACCTATGTGGATGCTCTAAAGGATTTCCCTAAAGACGCTGACTTTTTAAAGACGCGCCAAGGGAAGGCCCGCCTGATTAAAACAGATATCTTCAAGCGTTTGATGTGGTACGTACAGCTGGATGATAATAAGCATGTACAGCTTACCGTAGAGCAGGTTAAGGATATTTTGGAGATGAATGCCAAAGGCAATATGCCAGACAGCTTATCGGCTATGCGCTTACAGGATTTTGAGCCAAAAGCAGAAGAAGTTGGTTTTGAAGATGGGGTAGGTGCAGTTGAGCTTGATGAGTTGAAACGCAGAGAAAGAGCGGATAAGAAACGTAGACGCCGTCAACGCAAAAAACAACAAGGAGATAACAACAATACTGGTTCCGGGCGTTCGAATGGACCTAAAAGCAGTGGTGCTAAAAAGCCGGCATCAAGAAAGCCTGGAAAAAAACAAGCTTCAGGGCCGAAAGATGCTTCGAACCAACAGAAGACAGCAGGTAAGCCTATTTCTTCCAATAATAAGAAAGGCGGAGATCGAACAGCCAACAATAGTAAAAACCCGAAGCCGAATAGTCGGAACAAAAACACGAGAGGACCAAAGTCAGGACCCAATAAAAAAGAAGGGAATCGACCTCCGAAATCAGGAGGAAGCAAGCCGCCTAAACCACCAGAGAAGAAGTAGAAGAAATATATGGTACGTCAAGATTCTTTTGTAAATGGACTGATTGCCGCACTAACTTTCACTTTTCTGAGTTATTGGTTTTTAGCGGGCATTGAGTACCTACTATTGAGTTATGGAAAAAGTATTTCAGATTCAATGGGCTGGGATAAATTGAGCTATTACTTCGGCCAGTTTGATGGTTTTTCAGAAAAGACACATTATGTGATGTCACTTGCTGGGAATGTGATCCCGGCAGGCATATTTGAGCGCCAAGCCAGAGGATATTCCATTCGTGGCTTGGTGCTCACTGTGTTGGTCATGCTGTTTGGGGTGATATTTTACTTCTGGGGTGACTTTGTAGGTGCTTCTTAAGCAAGGGGCTAATTGTGTTTATCACGAACTTAATTTGTAGTGCTTGACCATAATCGCTTCAAATGCGGGCGGACACATGGGTTCGCCCCTACAAGTCGGTCAGGTTAAATGTGTGCCCCTGTAAAGTTCGTGATAAACACTGTTTTACTCAGCCATTAAGGTATTCAGTGCGTCCAATAGCGCATTGTCGCTTGGTTTGGGCGCATCTGGGTTAACGATCTCCCCTGTTTTATTCACCAGCACATAACGTGGTATCGTACCCATATTGAGGCGTTGCTTCACCTCATTATACAAAGTAGCATTCATCAGGTAGTGCTCGCCTCTCACTTGGTTACGGGTGATGTTCCCTCTCCAATTGCCTTCATTCTCATCGCTGCTCATGTAGATGAAGGTAACATCCTTACCTACAAAACCCTTGCTTAAAATTGAGGAGTAAGGCATCTCAGCAAGGCAGGGTTCACACCAGCTTGCCCAGAAGTCGATATACAGTACATCTCCTCTATAACGAGATAAAATAGCATCGAAAGTGGTCGGGTTGCCCTTTTCTAAAATGTGAAGATTGGCTCCCGGAGGAGGTGCGGCGGTCAAGAAGCCACTTAGTTTTTCAAACCTTTTGTCGATCAAGGCTTTTACACTTGGCGTCTCGCAGACCCCTTTAAACTGCTCGTAGAGGTACGTCGCCCCTTGATGCTCGGCAGCGATCAGGTAATTCAGTAAGCGTGCTAAAACTCTGTCGCGCACTTCCCCTCTTAATTTTTCATTGGCTAATTCGAAGGCTCTTACTACCCAAGGCTCGTTGATCTCTTCTCTGGCTAAACGTACCTCAAGCGGATCCCTACGGGTCAAGTGGCGGAAATGATGATCTAAGAAATCAAGATATTGACGAGAGGTGATCGCATTGAGATCATTGAGGTTGTACTCGGAAGCGAAATCCGTATAACCATCTTCTTCGGGTTCTTCGGTTTTGTAGTAGAAACGGCAAACTCGATTCGCGGCACGGTATTTCACTTCCGCTTCCGCCCAGGCTCTAAAAGAGTAGTTGGTTGGGTTTTCTTTGGAGTAGTCGGTTAAAAAAGCACGCTCGGCAACACGTAGCTCATCGCAGTGACTAGGGAAAAAGGTTTCCCCCATTTCATATTTCTTAACCAAATCCTCATCAACCGTATTGTACTTATTGCGATCTAAGGCGCGGATGAGGTAGTTGTTCTCATTGCCCGCATCACCCTCGAATTGAAGCGTCTCTAAGAATTTGGTGCTTAATGCCTTTACGGTCAAATTGCGTTTAGGCGAAAGAAAAATAGGCACTTCGAATTGATCGTAGCGCATGATCATTGGCATAGGGCGGTCAAGACTTAACTCTATGCTGAATTCTCCTTTTTCATCGACAGGAGCTATGATCTCTAATTCATCGTTCAATGGATCGTCATAAGAAAAACGAACCGGACTATGTTGAAAGCCAGTAGAGTCTTTGTAAGCGATGGGTTCTAATATCTGCCCGTCGACCACTGCGATACCACTGATGTCCGCTAATTCGGTAACAGCGGCTGTTGAGCTACTTGGTGGGGTGCTTTCACCTTCCTCTTGTGCCAATAGTGAGCTATTGCCGAAGTTGATCAGAAGGATAAGGAGTAGAAATGGGAGGCAGAGTTGACGAAGGTTCTTTAGCTGATTCATGGTGTTTAAATGTAGCTTGGGATGAAGAAGTAGGTTTTACTGCTTCTGTAAATTAGCGAGGGATAAATTATATCGAGCTACACAAATTTAAGAAAAGATCGCCCAAGTCTTTTTGTTCCCTGCTTCTGCGAGGGATAGGAGTGGAAATGAGGGGGCTAAGGAGCGCCCTGAGCGGCGGGCTAAAAAGGCGGCCCAGAGGTAGCCATTTTTAGCCCTGCCAGCGAAGCAGCGAACAGCCCCCGAATTGGAATGGATAGCCCGGTGACCTGCCGCAGGCGGGCACGCAGCCTAATGAATATTTCATGTTGAGCTAGCATGATCTTTTCTATCTTTGTGCTATGTCAACTGTACAACAACTCCAAACTATCGCATCGCAGGTAAGACGCGATATCGTGCGCATGGTTCATGCCGTGAATTCTGGTCACCCGGGTGGTTCTCTGGGCTGCACGGATCTTCTGACCGCACTATTTTTCGAGATCATGGATCACGATGCCTCATTCAATATGGACGGCAAAGGAGAAGATCTATTTTTCTTGTCTAATGGTCATATTTCTCCGGTTTACTACAGTGTGCTGGCTCGTGCGGGTTACTTTCCGGTAAATGAATTGGCGACTTTCAGAAAGATCGATTCGCGTTTGCAAGGACACCCAGCTACTGAAGAAGGCTTGCCGGGTGTACGCATTGCTTCAGGCTCATTAGGTCAGGGCTTGAGTGTGGCACTAGGTGCCGCACTGGCCAAAAAACTGAATGGCGATGATAAGATCGTATTCAGTTTACATGGTGATGGTGAATTGCAAGAAGGGCAGATATGGGAAGCCGTGATGTTCGCCGCGCATCATAAAGTGGACAATATTATTTCTTTTGTGGACTGGAATGGGCAACAGATCGACGGGCCGACTGCTGAGGTGATGGCACTAGGAGATCTGGAGGCGAAGTGGCGTGCTTTTGGTTGGGAAGTATTGCATTTAGATGGTCATGATATGCCTGCTATATTGGATACGGCAAAACGGGCACGTACTTTGACGGGTAATGGTAAGCCTATTGTTGTGCTGATGCGTACGGCTATGGGCAAAGGAGTGGATTTTATGGAAGGCACGCACCATTGGCATGGAAAAGCGCCTAATGATGAGCAATTGGCCAGTGCTTTAAGTCAATTGGAAGAGACTTTAGGAGATTATTGATCGTTTCTGATGCGCTTTGGAGAATTTCAATCTCCCTCTTGTGATAATTGATTATATTACGGGGTATTTAGGTTAAAATGCTTTGCGTTTTTCTGTAGTATACGTTGGAAACTGATTTATGCGTTGAATACTTTGTTTCCTTGCGTCTGATTTCCCTCCCTCAAAATGAGGTTGTTTAAAGTTGTTTTCTCGACCTGACCCCTAAGTCATTGATCCTGAATACTTCAGCTTTTTTTCGCCCCGTACTTTTCAAGTACGAAACTCAAAAAGAGCTTCGTCTTCAAAATCAAGCACTTAGGTGCGGTTCAGATGAAAAACTTTAAACTCCCTCGATAAAATAATCGAAAAACATACTTCCTGTTATGTTGCTGAATAATCGTTACGAATACGAACTGTCTGGCTTATTGGCCAATGGAAAAGTGTCGAAGGTATACAAAGGGCACGACCGACAAGAGGATAGAGCTGTTGTCATTAAGTTTTATCATGGCATAAAAATGCCCCATGCCCAGTTTCGCAAGAATATGGAAACTTGTTCCAAGTTGAATCATGAACGCTTGGTCAGCTTGTATGATTATTTTGAATTGGATCACATCAATCCTTTTGGTGAGTTATCACAATTGAAAGTAGGTGTTTGGGAGTATGTGCCACATACGCCTATTAACGAGGCGGACTTAGGAGATGCGGCAGCTGAGCAAATTGCCAGAGAGCTGTTAGATGCGATCAATTACTTGCACCAACAAGGACTACGTCACGGCAATTTGAATCCGAATAATGTTTTTCTGACCGCAGGTGATCATGTTAAACTGAACAACCCTTTAGTGTTTGATTATGTGGTTGATGGTGTGGCCCCTGAATTGGTCGACGATCAATCGAGCTATTATAAGGCACCAGAATACTTCGAGCCTAGCGTTTACGGTGATGGCGGGAAAATGGGTTTGAACTCGGATCTGTGGAGTTTCGGTTTAGTGTTGTATGAGTTAAGTACAGGAAGGAGTGCGTTCAATGAAACGGCTACTGATATCAAATATATCGCTTCTACGGTTACTTCTACACAAGTGGACACACCGGATTATATCCGCCCGCTCTACAAAGTAATGGTGGATAAATGCTTGCAGAAGTCGGCTGTTAATCGTGCGCAAAGTGTAGAGGAGTTATACCATATGATGGAGCATTACGAGCGTGATCAGCGTTTTATCAATGTGATGCCCATTTCACAGGACCAATTGCACAGTCGCTATGATTTTGATGTTTCACACGATTTGTTGGTGAAAACGGAATTAGCATCTACCTACAATGCTTTTGATAAACTGTTGGATCGACATGTTACATTGGAGATGTACGATCAGGCAGCTTCTACAGCGCAATTGAGAAACATCGACCTATCCAGTTATGATCACATCTTCAAGTTGATCACACATGCTGAAAATGGTGAAATTCGTCCTGTTTTAGCAGGAGTTCTCCCACCAGATGAAGAGGACGGTCTTGGTGTAATGGCAGATGCAAGTACTACAACTACCACAACTACAACAACGACCACTACTACGGTTTCAAGTAGTTCGATCATTGCTGACTTAGAACCAGAACCAGAACCAGAAATTATTCCAGAGCCGGAAGTCGTTCCAGAACCGGAACCGGAACTGGAATTATCAGCTGCGCCTGAACCCATTGAGGAAGAGGCCTATATGCCAAATTTAGAGATAGTTCGAGAGGAGACGATCACTCCTGATGTTTCTATAGATACCTCTGAGGATGCGACTCTTGATAAAGTGAAAGAAGAGCTGGCGAAGTTAGAAGATGAGCCCATGCCTTCCACTGAGGTCATTCGTTCTGATGCTTTAGAGCAAGTGAGACAAGACTTGGAAGAAAGCGTGAATCACTCTGTTGCGGATGACTTGATCAGCCAAGTGAAATCTCAAGTGCCTTCTTCTGAACATACGGAAGCGATTCGCATGGATGCCATCGAGCAAGTACGTAAGGACATGGAAGATGTGAATGCTCCGGTCCGCGAAGAAGATGCTGAAGAAAGTACCATTGACCGTATTAAGCGAGAGTGGGAGCAGCTATTCGGTAATAAAGATCGTGATGAGGAGGAACAAATCGATGAAAATCGCCCGACAGGTTTGATCAAAAATGACGCGATAGATCAAGTTCGTCGCGATATTGAACGATTACGAGATGAGTAGCGTTTCCTATAATTAATTAGCAAGACATTTATTCCTACTGTTTCTGTTTGTATGAGAAAAGAAATAAACAACTCGATACTGAGCGAACGTACTTTGTTGATGTCAACAAATGAGCAATTGCTCACCAAGCAACCTTCTCTAAGTACCAAAACGAAAGAGAAAGTAGATGAGTCGGTTGATGTTTTATTAGATGAGTTATTGTCAACGACTTGCCGATTAATCGTGCATAATGATGATGTGAATACCTTCGATTGGGTTATTCTTTCCTTAGTTGAAATTTGCGGACATACTGCCCACCAAGCGGAACAGTGCGCGATGCTGATTCATTTCAAAGGGCGTTATGCCGTGAAAGACGGTTCGGAAGATGTATTGAAGCCGATGAAAGATGCCCTTACTGAAAGAGGTATCGGAGCCACGGTCGAATTCAGCTGATGTATACCTGGTGAGTTGAGTTGACCATTGCATTGATGTATACAACCATATACCTAACGGGCGATATTGTAAAAAGCGATATCGCCCATTGTTTTGCGCTACCCCTCTGTCGTTACGATTTTCTCTAACCATCCAATCTTTTGAAGCTTAGTCCTCATGCCTGTTTACATGATAGATGAAGAGTTGCTTTTTCCACCTCCGGAATTAGCCGAGCCGGATGGATTATTAGCCGTTGGAGGAGATCTAAGTCCGCAGCGACTAGTGCTCGCGTACAGCATGGGTATTTTCCCCTGGTTCATGGATGCGGGGCAGTTATTTTGGTTTTCTCCCAACCCACGTTCTGTTTTATACCCCCAAAACTTAAGGATCACTAAAAGCATGCGCTCTGTATTGCGCAATCACTTTACCATCACGTTTGATCAGGATTTTGAAAGGGTGATCTTAAATTGCAGAGAACAATCCAGACCCGGACAAACGGGCACTTGGATCAATGACGATTTTATTGCCGCTTATTTACAGATGCACGAGCTTGGACTAGCGCATTCTGTAGAAGTATGGGATAAAGAAGGACAGCTCGCAGGCGGGCTATATGGTGTTTGCATCGGAAAATGTTACTTCGGCGAGTCCATGTTCTCTAAACAAAAGAACGCCTCGAAAGCGGGCTTCATCACACTGGTACATAGCCTTCAGCTAAAAGGTATAGCGTTATTCGATTGCCAAGTGCATACCGCACATTTATCCACCTTCGGTGCAGAACCTGTCAAGCGAAGGCTCTTTTTAAAACAACTCGAAAAATTGATCCGATACCCGATAATTCGCGGTAAATGGAACGATTTAGTCGTTAATCCTGTTATGTAGTGTAACGACAATGAAGGTTTATTTACTCATTAGTTCTATAAGTGAGTAAGGCAAAAGCAATTGTATATGATTGCTGACATCAGTTCTTCGGTTTCAGAACGAAGTCTTATGTCTTACGTCTTAAATCTTATGTCTTAATTAATACCATCACCAAACTTTTTATAACACTGATGTCTGAGAAACTGAAAAACAAAGCAGAAGAGATTCAAGAAGAATTGAGAGACCAGACCGAAAAAATGTCTGATGAATTCGAGAATTTCAAAGACTCTGCTGAAGAGCTACTGAAAACAATGGCTGAAGCGGGTTTAGGCTTATTGAACCTTGCCCGTGATCGTTTTGATCGCACCGTTTCTGAACTAGCGGATCGTCCGCCTTTCTCCAAATCAGAAGATGGGGAAGAGGATATCGACTTAGGCGCACGTAAAACAACGATCGTTACTAACTTCCGCGAAGAAGCGGAAAAAGTACGCGACAATATCGAAACTAAAGTCAGCGAAGTGAGAGATACCCTTCGCGAACGCTTAGATGTTCCTACACGTGCGGAATTCGATAAGCTGAAAAAGCGAGTTAAGAAACTAGAAAAGGCATTGAAAGAACAGAAGTCGAAGTAAAGACCGACTGCTTTTTTTGATAAAATCCCGTTGTGCTGGTATTAAACCAATGCAACGGGATTTTTTTGTGGAATTACGTATATTAAAGGGAATTAATCTTCATATTGCTGTACCATGAGAATTATCCCTTTGATCATCATGCTAGTATTTTGCATGAATGGATTTTATATGTCGGCACAGATCGTGCCTGCATCCCAGTTAGTAGATTGGACCTATGCCGGACATAGCGAAGGCATCTATGAGCCAGATACAATGGTCAATGTCATGGACTTTGGCGCAGTGGCCGATGGGGTGACGAATGACCAACCCGCAATAACAGCGGCAATAGCCGCACTAAGTGGTAAGTATGGCGTGGTCTATCTGCCGCCAGGTGACTATAATTTGCAATCTACGATCACACTGCCTGATAGTGTGATCCTAAGAGGTGCCGGGGAGGCCGATACCAAATTGTTATTCGATTTCGCCAGCTCAGGCACACATGGTATTTACATCAATGGCAGCCAACCATACCCTTATGTGGATGTGAGTAGCGGCTATACCTTCAACAGTAATACCATTACCGTTGCGGATGCTTCTAACTTTAGCATCGGTGGCTATGCGGAGATCCTGCAAGACAATGATACCGCATGGGATACCAACCCCATTTCATGGGCAGATGAATCCTTAGGGCAGATCATTCACATCACCGCCATCAATGGCAACGAATTGCAGTTTGATGCCCCTTTGAGAATTGACTATAGTGCCAGTCTATCTCCAAGAATCCGCCCTATTGAACCTGCTAAACAAGTAGGCATAGAGTGCTTGTACATGGAGCGATTGGCGGATGCAACAACAGGAGCAGGCTACAATGTCTGGTTTCGCTATGCGGTCAATAGCTGGCTAAAAGGTGTGCACAGCAATAAAAGTGTAGCCGCCCATTGTATGATCACTGCCAGCTCCAATATAGAAGTGACGGGCAGCTATTTCCACCATGCCTTCACCTATGATGGCAGCGGTACCCGTGGCTATGGCGTCTGCATCAATCATCATGCGGGCGAAGCACTCATCACCAATAATCAATTCGAGCACCTGCGTCATGCCATGATGGTAAAGCAAGGAGCCAATGGCAATGTGTTCTCCTTCAACTACTCTTTCGATCCCCATCGTGATGAATTCCCTAGCAATGCCGGCGGAGATATTTCCCTGCACGGACATTATCCCTTTGCCAATCTCTTTGAGCACAATATTGTACAGAACATCTATACCGATGACTATTGGGGACCAAGTGGTCCTCGTAATACTTTCTTGAGAAACAGAGCTGAATTGTACGGACTGCTCAATACTTCTTCTGGAACCGTTGATCAGAATTATGTCGGTTCCGAAGTTACCAATACAGGCATCATACTCGGTCAGTACTGGATAGAAGAAGCTGACAATTTCTGCTACAATAACAACATCAAAGGCTCTATAACGCCTGCCGGTACCACCAGCTTGTCAGATGATTCTTATTATCTGAGCAGTGCGCCTGATTTTTGGGACATTAGTGATGCATGGCCTTCGATCGGTGGTGATAATGCTTTTAATACAGGCAATATACCCGCCAAAGCAAACTACGATGCGGGTATACATACCACTTGTCCAACGCACCCTGACCCCAATGCACCGGTCTACAGTACCCTAAAAGTGAAAGCCAAAGCTTTTCTACAAGGCACTTATGATGCCAGTATCAGCACCATGTCCACCCATCTAGTAGAAGAGCAGTTACTGCCTAAAAACCAGCCCTTCAACACCTTACCCTGGCTCTATGAAGGGGAGGACAGTATTAGTGCGGCCATGCCTACAGATATCGTTGATTGGGTGTTGGTAGAAGTGCGCGATGCCGCCAACAATGACAGCATTTTACAACAAAAAGCAGGACTGCTGCGTAATGACGGGCAAATTTTGGATCCCACTTCACTAACAGAGGGCTTAGCTATAGATAGCCTCGAAGCAAATGAATTTTACTTCTTATCGATCAAAACGCGTAACCATTTGGCAGTGCTGTCCAACGAAAGCATCCAACTGCCCAATACTGATGCCTTTGATTTTACCGACCATACACAAGTATTAGACGGGCTCAATCAGTTAACAGAAGTAGGCACGCCGGGATCAGGCAGCTACGCCCTCCGTGCTGGCGACATCAACGCGGATGGGATCATCACCGTCGCCGATCTCAATATCTACTTGAGTGAGGCTTCCTTGATCAACCAGTACCTCTCCAGCGATGTCAATCTGGACCGTGTAGTAACCGTGGCAGATTTCAACCTTTATCGACTAAATATCAGCATATTAGGCGTAGAACAGATTCGGTATTGAGGAAACATAATGGCGCATGCCCGCAATAAAAACTGGCTTGATTAGCCTATGAAAAATCGGCGTCGAGCAGAAAATCTCATGTCTCGAGTCTCATATCTCGGGTCTAAGAAAGCGCCAGCTTTCACTG
>JAHDGT010000537.1 GCA_020631675.1 Bacteroidota bacterium | reverse complement strand
CCTGATCGAAATGGAAATGCAATAGCCAGAAAGCCGACTGAGTGTGCCGGTAGGCATGGCTCGACGATAGGAGAGACATGCATACCGGATACACGAAGCGGCTTAATGGCTGTTGCATTGTAATGGAGAGCAGGTAGCCCATTTCCGCGTGGGGTTTTGCTTCGCTTCTAAAAAAGATCATTATGTTGAGTATTGAACTTTTCAATTTTGGGTATTGGATAGGCAAATG
Source organism: Bacteroidota bacterium (assembly GCA_020631675.1). Taxonomy (GTDB): domain Bacteria; phylum Bacteroidota; class Bacteroidia; order Chitinophagales; family UBA2359; genus JAHDGT01. Next base: position 2,445 of record JAHDGT010000537.1, on the reverse strand, counting down.
ATGGATTTATTTCTTATACTCTCCAGATATTTGTATTGATACATGATCAATCTCTCTAAGAAAGAAGCCAGAGCACTGGTATTGCAGCAGCAGTTTCCCAAATTTTCAAGGGGGCAAGCTGGAGTGCTTGAAGCTATTGAGCATCTGGGTTATGTGCAAGTGGATACGATATCGGTAGTTGAGAGGGCGCATCATCATGTGCTTTGGTCGCGGGTGCCAGCTTACAAGGCTGAGCATTTAAAACAGCTGTTGGAGGTGGAAAAGAAGGTGTTTGACTATTGGGCGCATGCGGCAAGCTACCTTTCTATGCGTGATTTTCGGTTTAGTCTTTATCGCAAAGAAGAGCGACGGCAGGCTGAGGCCGATCGCAAAAATAGTTGTCTGCAAGTGAAGCATTTGCTCTGGGTGGAGGGGCAAGAAATGCCTGGGCGATTACAGAAGTTGCTTGGTAAGTTTGCTGACTTCTGTGGTTGCGAAAAGGTGGAAATGGTTTCTTAGCTTTGTGCTGGAGAGCGGTCTTCAACTTAATGAAAATCAAGAGTTATCATGTCAGGATTAATGGATATAGTGAAAGAGGCTGCAAAGGGCCTGGTAGGTGAAGCTGTAAGGCAAATGCAACAAAATCAACGTAAGGTAGATCGTTCTGCCAGGGGTGAAGTTTTGCCAGTTGAAGAAGTAATCGGAAGTCGAAGTAATGGAGATCCGAGACCATACTTTGTGGGTAAGATGAAACCGTTTGCGGAGATACCAACCGAGAAGTACCAACGCAATCCACATGTGCGTATCACGAGTAAGGAGAAGGATGGGCAGTATACGCTATTCTATGATTTTCTTGATCACAAGGGTAAGTTTCAATCCTTCGTGATGAATTACGAAACGAAGAAGCTGGCTGAGCTGGCTGATCGCTATGGATTGCCGAGGCAATTCATGGGTAGTTTCAAAATGAAGAAACGGGAAAAGGCACGATGGATGCGAGAACTAAAAGCTGTGTTGAAGCATGGTATGTTCGATATCATCGAAAATCAGTTTAGGCCGGATCCTCATGCCCTGGTGAATTATTACAGTGCGTACTGTTGTGAGCAAATTGCCCATCAGATTGTACAGGCTTTGGGTAAGTATGGAACAGATTCCAGACGTGAGCGTATAGAGCTTGCGATGAAGTTTGTCCAGGATATCCCGTATGCGGTGCCTTACCAAAATGATCCGAAGTTTATCTATGGCGGCGTAGTGACTCCACCACAGATTCTATATTTGAAGTTTGGTGATTGTGATAGTAAATCATTTTTGTTTGCGGGAATATTGACCTATCTCATTCATCCTCGGGATATTGCTTTTTTATCTGTGCCTGGTCATCTCTTGACTGTGATTCGGGATAAGCCAGATAAGGGTATGGTCGTTGTTGAGTCTGATGGCGAGCAGTTTGTGTTGGCGGAAACGGCTGGTCCCGGCAGAAACAATTACGGGGTGCCTTCTACCTATAAGCAAGGGGAGATTTCGCTGACCCGACTGAAATATGGAAAGCAAGCGGCAGTAATTCCCTATGGAGATCAGACGCAATTAGGGTCAAAAAATTACCGACCTCATATGTTACCGGCGAAGGAGGTTGATCCTGGAATCATCAAGGCTTTGAAGCAGTGCCGCTCTCGTCGGCAACGAATTAAAAGCATTGTTTTCGGAGCTAATGGAGCTTGGTTGGTCTTGGCAGGCAAAAGCCGTTTCTTTTACCATGACATACCGCAGCCGATGTTGGATGGCTTGAAACAATTACAGGCAAAGAAGATAGAGATCCATGATGCTGCTCTAAATCGAAATCAGGAATTCGTGATCATTTACCATAATGGTTTGGGCTTCATGAGCGGGCTGCATAAGGGAAGTGCGGAGACATTGGGTAAAGCCATGAACGAAGTGACTGAGAAGCACAATCAGGCGATACGGGACGTAGTGTTTACCAACCAACAGAAGTCAGGATGGTTGATGACATTTGGAAAGTACGGTAACGGTTTTACTTGCAATATGAGTAAGGCGCTACTGAAGAAGCTTCAGGAGCCGATCACCACCTGTGCTAAGGCCGGCATTCGCAGTGTGTCGTTTACGAACTCGGGAGGTTGGTTAATTGTGCATGGGAAAAACAAGTTTAACGTGAACTTGCCAAAGGCAATAGCCGAGAGAGTCTTGCCGATACTAAAGGACCTCAGTAGAAAGAAACATGTGGTGCAACGCGTCTACTTTACGCCTACGGATGAATTTATTGTGGTTTATGACGATCACTTTTTTGTGACCTCCTTTGGTCACGAGCTGTTATAGAATGTAAGAAAGGGCTACCCAATGGAGCAGCCCTTTCTATCAGTGTTAACGCATCAAACTGTACACTGTCATTCAATCTTCGTTAGCAACTAGTGCTACGCAAACGAAATTCGCACCACCTTTAAGGGCTTCTATTTCTGT
>JAHDGT010000040.1 GCA_020631675.1 Bacteroidota bacterium | reverse complement strand
CTGGGGGTTCGTTGCTCTACTTGGCGGTGGCTACCTCTGGGCCGCCCCCGCCAAGTAGGCACTCACGCCCCATCTATCCCATTTAGTACCACTCCTATCCCTTGCGCGGGAAATTGTTAAATTGTGGGTCAAACGGATACATTATGTCTCAAAAAGTAAGAAAAGGAGAGGAGCTGAATGAACAGCAGCTCAAAGCATACCTAAAAGCCAACGGACTGATCGCCGATGCTGGAAGCGAATGGGAAGTACTTCAGTTTTCAACTGGCTTTTCAAATCTGACTTATAAGATCACTATAGAAGGCAAAGACATCGTCTTGCGCAGACCGCCCAAAGGAGCGATCAAAAGAGGACATGATATGGGGCGGGAATTCAAGGTGTTATCCGGCTTGAACAAGGGTTTCTCAAAAGCACCTCAAGTGTATTGCTATACTGATGATGCCGACATAATAGGTGCTCCTTTTTACCTCATGGAAATGGTAGAAGGCATCATCATTAATGCCAAGTCGGCACACAAAATGCAATTGAGTGCGGACCAATATCAAAATGTCGCAGAAAGCTGGTTAGATACTTTAGTAGAACTACATCAATTAGACTACAAAGCATTGGGCTTGGGGGATTTAGGCAGACCCGAAGGCTATGTGGAACGCCAAGTAAGAAACTGGGGCAAGCAATACCTTAAAGCCGCCACAGAAGATATACCTGAAGCAGAAAAGGTCATGCGTTGGTTGGACGAAAACCAGCCCAAAGCATATGCACACTGTCTAATTCACAACGACTATAAATACGATAATGTAGTCTACGGTGATGATCAATTCAATGCCGTTAAAGCTGTACTCGATTGGGAAATGTGTACCATCGGGGATCCTTTAATGGATTTAGGTACGTCAATATCCTATTGGTCAATGGCCACCGATCATGATATGATTAAAAAAAGCTGGCCCTCGCCAACGATCTTTCCGGGTAATCCCAGCAGAATGGAGTTAGTGGAACGCTATGCCCAAAAAAGCGGACGCCCTGTAGACCATTTGGTGTTCTACTATGCTTTTGGCTTGTTCAAAATAGCCGTGATCGTTCAGCAGATCTACTACCGTTACAGTAAAGGACTCACTACGGATGAACGATTCGCTAAACTCAATCAATTGACTCGTTTATTCATCAATATGGCTTGGAGTGCTATACAACACAAGCGAATAGAGCGTTTGTTTTAGGGGCAATGTGTTAGAGCGTACTCAATAACTGGTCGGTAGCTTCGATCAGTGAGTTGATCTTACCTATCATAATAAAATACAAAACCCACAACCTGAAAGGTTATGGGTTTTATGAAGAGGTCGAGAGCGGATTCGAACCGCTGTACGAGCTTTTGCAGAGCCCTGCCTAGCCACTCGGCCACCCGACCAATATATGCCGTTTCAATAACGGAGCGTAAAGATAGCAAAATTATTTCCGTACAAAAGAAGTAAATGAAAAAATGCTGCAAATTATTCTGGATAGCTCACTTCAACATAAGTGCGTCTCACTTCTCCACCAACAGGAGGGTTGAATTTACTGACCCGTATCAGAATGTGCTCAATTTGCCCGTCTACTTCTTTTAGAGTACGTTGTAAAATCTCATCAGCAATTCGCTCAATGAGTCGCATACGGAGTTTCATGACCGCTTCGCAGATATCAAACACAGTAGAGTAGTTAATGGTTCCATCTAGCTCATCCGTTTTGGCAGCTTTTGTGAAGTCGGTCTTTATATAGGCATCCACCTCATAGGATCCACCTATGGTATTTTCATGTGCGAAATACCCATGATGCGCGTAAAAACGCATTCCTTCTATTGCGATCAAACCCATCTGTCTTTAATTTGTTGTTATATAGACCTGCTAATGTAGGGTTTTAACTGATGCTTGACGTATTTCAAAAGCACATTGCTTAACTTTGCAAGCACAATCAATTCAATTTAATATGACTTCAGTTCCAGAAACGCACACCACAGCACATTCTGATATGAAAAGCGTTGGTCAAGATAAATTCCAGTACCACGATTACTATTTAGTAGAAGAATTACTGACCGATGAGCATCGCATGATACGGGAGAGTATTCGTTCATATGTGAAGAAAGAACTTTCGCCGATCATTGAACATTATGCTCAGCGTGCGGAGTTTCCACACCAAATTGTGAAGGGTTTGGGTGAGATCGGTGCCTTTGGGCCTACTATACCTGTTAAATATGGTGGTCAGGGTTTGGATTATATCGCTTATGGTATCATAATGCAGGAATTAGAGCGTTGTGATTCCGGTGTTCGTTCTACGGCCTCTGTACAAGGTTCTTTGGTCATGTTCCCGATCTATAAGTTCGGTTCTGAAGAACAGCGCATGAAGTATTTGCCAAAGTTAGCTTCTGGTGAGTGGTTGGGTTGTTTCGGATTGACCGAGCCGAATCACGGTTCTAACCCGGGTGGTATGGAAACCACGATAACAGATAAGGGTGATCACTATGAGTTGAACGGAGCTAAGATGTGGATCTCTAATGCGCCATACGCTCAAGTAGCCGTAGTATGGGCAAAAGATGATGAAGGCAAGGTGCGTGGCGTGATCGTAGAGCGTGGTATGGAAGGTTTCACTACACCTACCACACATGGTAAATGGTCTTTAAGAGCCTCTACAACTGGTGAGTTGGTTTTTGATGCGGTAAAAATTCCTAAAGAGAATATGTTACCCGGTGTGAACAGCTTACGTGGGCCATTGACTTGTTTGTCTTCTGCGAGATATGGTATTGCTTGGGGTGCTTTAGGTGCTGCTTTGGATTGTTATGATTCTGCATTGCGTTATTCTAAAGAGCGTATTCAGTTTGGTAAGCCGATCGCAGGCTTCCAGCTAACACAGAAAAAACTGGCAGAGATGATCACAGAAATCACTAAAGCTCAATTGTTGGCTTGGCGTTTGGGCGTGTTGAAAAACGAAGATCGCGCAACATCTGCACAAATCTCTATGGCGAAGCGTAATAATGTGGAGATCGCCCTGAAAATCGCTCGTGAAGCAAGACAGATTCACGGTGGTATGGGTATCACGGGCGAGTACCCGATCATGCGCCATATGATGAATCTGGAAAGTGTCGTTACTTATGAGGGCACACATGATATTCACCTATTGATCACTGGTTTGGATGTGACAGGGGAGAATGCATTCAAGTAAATAATTGATAGATAACAGACAGACCCGCAAAGCAGGTTCGTTCGTTATAAAAGCCCAGCTCCTATAAGAGCTGGGCTTTTTAAGTATATTGCTATACCAATACAAATAATAAATTGCAAAACATAGATAACATACAAAGAAAATTAAAGGAGGCCGATCGATTGCTGTTGAGTCGAGAATATGACCGTTCCATTCAAATATTGGAGATCGTCGCACAAGCATGTCAGCAAAGTGAAGATTGGGTCCGTTGGGGAGAAAGCCAGATCAGGATCGCTCAGTTGCATTATATCCAAGCGGCCTATAACGAATCGCTTAATATACTTCGCTTTGCTTTGATCAGAGGCTTAAAAGCAATGGGTGATGATATTGCTTTTTCGGCTCGTTGTCATGAGTTAATGGCTTGGTGCTACTTACACAAAGGGCATTATCAAAATACAGCCCATTATTTTGAACGTTCTCTTGAGATGGGGAAAGAGGTTTTTGGTGAGAACTCTCTTTTCATCGCAAGAACGAATAGTGGGTTAGGTCATTTTTATTTGGAACAAGGTAAAGGAGAACAAGCAAAACAATGCTTGTTGAAGGCTTTAGGGATAAAAGAACAATTGATTGGGGAAAGAAGCGCACAGTCGGCTATTGACCTTATGGGTTTAGGTATATATCATTCTCAGCGCTCAGAGTTAGATCAAGCAATAACACATTTTGAGAAATCACTCCTCCTAAATAATGAAATAGAATCAGCTACTGAAATTGAGGTGCATTTAGACGCCGGATTGCCTGTTACGGGTCATTTTTTAGTTGGCATGACCCATTTCATGTCCAGAGCGTTAGACCTCGCTTTGCGTTCTTGTGAACAGGCTATGAGTATTGCTAAAGAAAGTTTACCGGACACCCATCCGGCAAGAGCTTTAGCGCATGCAGGTTTAGGCTATTGTTATGCTAGATTGGAGTTATTAGAAGAGGCACTGGTCGAACATAATAAAGCACTAGAAATTAGAAAGCTCGCTTTCGGTGATGTTCATCCTTCTATCAGTGAGACATTAAGCGCGATGGGCAGTTGTTTCCTTAGTCTATCGGACTATGATTCTGCTTTGGATCATATTCATCGTGCCTTGCATACTGACCAGCAGATTTTTGGTGATGGTCATGTGCGTTTGTTGAAACACCATCATTTATTAGGGATTGGGTACATGGAGTCGGCTGGCTTAGAAAAAGCGATTCTGTACTTTAGTGAAGCCCGGCGTTTGGCGGATATTCATTTGGTGAGCGGGCACCCTATTGCTATTCGCGTTTACTTCAACTTGGCTAAAGCCTATCACCAGAATGGTGAGCATCAACTGGCTTTTGATTTAGCAGAGATTGCTTTAAAACAGCAGGTGAAACGTTTTGGTAAAAATCAAGAACAAGAAGCCTATATACGCAGGGTGTTGGGACAGTGTAGGTTTTCATTAGGGGCTTATGAATCCGCCTATTCTTACTTTAATCAATCCCATAGGATCTGGGAGTCTTTAGATACCATCAATGCACCTGAAGAGCGTCTTCGTTTATTGGAAGATATAGGTACTTGCTTATATTTTACAGGAGAGTTAGATAAAGCCATTGAGTTTCAAGAACGTGCTTTGCGCTTGGCTGTTGTACGTTTGGGAGAAAGCAATCCCATCATTGCCCAAGGTCATTTATCCATTAGTCGGTGTTACCGCAAGAAGGGCAATCTTTTCGTCGCCTTACAGCATTGCCAACATGCGCTAAGTGTTTTGGTGCCGGGTTATCAGAAATCTGATCTTTATAAGCATCCTGCACTCGTTCAGGTCAGTTATTCGGAAGCTTTAAGAGATGCTTTAGATACGAAGGGGCAGTTGTTGTATGACAGATTTACGATTCAAACTAAAAACATAAAAGATTTACTAGCAGCCCATAGTGCTTATGAGTCGGCAGTTCAATTACTGGATCAAGCCAGAACGGTAAATGCGGATGATAAAACTCGATTTGATTTAGCCAGACAGGCTACCAAAACATATGAAGCGGCCATAGAGATCAGTGTGCTCCTTTTTTACCTTACAGAGCAGGAGTCCTATGTTCAGACCGCTTTTCAGTATGCTGAGAAAAGTAAAGGCTTATTGTTGTTGAGTGCGATGCGAGAAGCGGAGGCGAAAGCCACAGGTAATATCCCAAAGAAGACGATTGATCGCGAAGTGTATCTGAAAAAGGAAATGGCTGTTTTAGAGAAAAGAATATCCAATGAACAGTTTAAAGGCATAAAAGCGGATCAGATCAAAATCATAGAATGGCAGAAGGCTTTATTTGATTTTTCAAAAGAGCATGAAGAGTTGGTCAGGGAATTAGAAACCAGCTATCCGGAATATTTCAACCTTAAATACCGGGTCGTTCCCAATCAACCTGCCGAAATTAGAGCGGAAATAGGTGCGCGCACTTTATTAGTAGAGTACTTTTTAGGAGATAGGGCAATTTACATTTTCACTATCACTAAACAGGGTATGATGGTTTATACGGTTCATAAGCCTGTTGATTTAGAAGAGACTATTGATGAATTTCTCGAATCAATAGAGGACGTTATCCGCAAGAGATTTATAAGGTATGCTTGCATGTTATATGATATCCTACTTCGCCCATTCTTAACAGAATATAAGCCAGTAGATATCGTCGCGTCTGAACAGAGGACTGCTGTTTATACGGAGTTCGAGCGGATGCTTTTGAAGCAGCAAGGGCAAGATTTAGATATTGTTCCAGAAGAAGAGACAAATGAGATAGAGCAGCTTATTATCATACCGGACGGTAAGTTATTCTTCCTCCCGTTTGAAACCCTGTTAACGGAACGAGTTTCTGATAAAGCTCCTTTCACGGATTTGCCTTATTTATTGCGCTTGTTTGATATCAGCTATCATTACTCTGCTACACTATTTTTATTCGTCAAGCAAAGAGAGCATTATCGGTCCGCACCATTTAATAGTTTTATTGGTTTCGCACCCGTTTATTCTAAGCGTTTGCGGGATCAAGCAGGGCAAAATGCGGAGAATTCTAAGCTCCGGGAAACTTTAAAAGTATACAGTCGGAAGTTTAAAGAGCTGATTTATTCTCAACATGAAGTTCAAGAGATCGCACAGTTGTTTTACGATCATAGTGTGCCCTCTCGAACGCTCTTGCATTCTGAAGCCAGTAAGGGGAATTTTTTATATCAGGTACAGGATCATAAATACGTTCATATAGCGGCACATGGTGTGCAGAACAAAGGACGGTCGACTTTATCAGGGATCATTTTTCATCCAAGTCATGAAGGAGAGGCGGAAGAGCGAATCGTATTATCCATATCAGAAGCATACCACTTAGATTTAAATGCTGATTTAGTTGTGCTGAGTACATGCGAAAGTGGTATAGGGGCACTAGTAAAAGGGGAGGGGATCATTACTATTAACAGAGGATTACTATATAGTGGTGCTCAAAATATTATTTTTACGCTCTTCAAAATCTATGATAAACCTTCTTTTGAGCTCACTCAATTACTATACGGATTCGTATTGGATGGCTTAGGCTACAGTCGCGCTTTAAGAAAGGCAAAGCTCCAATTGATCAGCAGACCAGAGGTGACCCCTTTATCGTGGAGCGGGTTTGTTCTTGTAGGACGTTGATTTTTACAAGGTTTTTTTGATCTTTTCGGGAAAAACAGCCTCTTCATACACTCTTATCTTTAAACAGGATATGCTTTCAGAATTAGCAATTAAACACGCACTACATCATTTATCGGGTATCGTAAAAAGCAGTGAGCCATTTGTCTACCAGCTAATGAGTCTGGGAGAGGTGTATTCCTTACTTCTTACAGAATTGACAAAGGAGGAAGAGCAGTTGTTTTCGAACAGCTATGCTAGGGCTGTTTTTGTATATGATCGCTTCATGCTGCCCGAACAAATTGTACGGCCATTAGAACGTTTGCGAAGATGGGTTTTTGTAGCTTCGAACAGGAAGATGGAGGTGGAATCCTATCACATCAAAAGATCTGTTCGCGCACTTTGCAAATTGATCGTACATTTTGACGATGCGAAAATCCCTACGATTTTAAGCGACTTTTACGCTGATGTTGAGGAGGACGATTTAGGCTATGGCTTAGCGGAGGAAGTTGTGACGCATTTGGAGCTGGTTGTCATTGGAGCGGGTAAAATCTCTCGTAGCCCGAAAAGCGGAGCTTCTTATTTTAGCTTGGTCGGGCACAATGAAGAGTACGGGAAGATCAAGGTACTGGTAAGAGAGCCATTGCATTATCTCAGTAAATTGGTTTGGCGTCATGCCATTGTTCGGTTTTCCGTTTTACAAGTACAAAACAATACGAGCGAAAATGCGGAATTCGATCAGACATTTTTCACGAATGGAGATACGCTGGTTTGCTTAGAGCCGGATCTCCTTTTTGATGCGACGGCCATAGCTAGTTGCCGATCTAATCATTCAACGACCCCTTTATTATATGTACTTCGTAAGTATTTGAAAAATACAACCAACTATTATACCCTGAGAGGGATGATGGTCAATGATTATTTAGACCATCATCTGCAAGGACAAGAAACATGCGCAGAAACATTATTCGCGAAATATGCCGCATCAAGACCATCTTTCGCACTATTATTTGACAAGCAAGATCAAGAAAAGGTAGTACAAGAAGTTGAAACACATTATCAGACGCTTAGCAATAGATATGTGCAGCATTTTCAGCAGTTCGATTTACAATTAGAACCTGCTTTCATTTCTGAGAAGTATGGTATTAAAGGGCGATTGGATGTCTTGGTGAATTACCCGGATAGCCCAGGTCGTAAAGATGTTATTGAGTTAAAAACCAGTAAGCTGCCCAACGGTACTAAGATAGATGGCTATGTAAGACCACAAGATGTACTACAAGCCAATTGCTATAACTTATTGCTACAGAGTGCGAATGAAATGCGTAATGGAAGTAGTGCGATACTATACAGCAGTATTTCTTCCAATAACAACCCATTGAGAAATGCTCCGAATGACATCGGAAGCAAGAGGCGGGTATTGTATATCCGTAATCATTTCGCACATTACGAACATCATTTAAGCCATTCTCCTAAAGTAGTGCTTGATTTATTAAGTCCGAAGAAGTTTGCGGGTAGCGGGATCTTTAGTGATACGATACAGCACTTACGTGATTTTTATAAGGCACTACATCAAGCATCTTTATTAGAACAAGCTTACTTTCATGCTTTTACAAGATTTATAGCCAGAGAGCAAAGAGCAGCAAAAGTAGGTGCGCCAACTGTACGGGAAAACAACGGCTATGCCGCACTTTGGCGAACGGATATACTACAAAAAGAAAGACGCTATGGCATCATTGCTTGGATGCACACGCCTAAAGTAAGTGAGTTAGATAGCGGTAAGCGTATTGTGATCTTCAAGAAAACAGAAGGGAAAACACAAAGAAACGCAGCTTTTAGAAAAGGAGATGCGGTGATCATTTATCCGCAAGAAGCAGATGGCAGTACTAAACCAACCAACTACCAACTGATAAAAGCCTCTGTTGTGGAGAACAATGCGGAAGAGGTGGTGCTCACTCCTTATAGTGCTTATTTAAATGCTGCATTTTTCGAGCAACATCCGTTTTGGGCGATCGAACCAGAGCTATATGAACAGTCTTACGATGCTATGTATGCCTGTTTGGGCGATTTTTTACAAGCGGATGCATCAAAACGACAATTACTATTAGGCACAAAAGCACCAAGTTTTAAAGATTTGGAAGATTTTAAATGTCCCAGCTTACCAGATGTTGTACTGAATGATCGACAAAAACTTTTGTTAGAAGAAGCACTTTCCGCACAAGATTACTATTTATTGCAGGGACCTCCTGGTACGGGTAAAACCAAGGTGATGCTTCGTGCAATGGTAAAGAGTCTATTAGCAAAAACAGATGGCAAGATAGTACTACTGGCCTATACGAACAGGGCCGTAGATGAGATCTGTGCCGCATTATTAAGCATGTCACCTTGCCCGGATTTTGTTCGATTAGGGCATGGGGACAGTACGGAATTCCCCGATATTCTTTTGCAAAGAAGAGTCAAGGATCTTTCACTTGGCGAAACTCGCTTTTTGATAAATAAGATTCCTGTTTATGTCTCTACGGTCTTGACTTTTTTGAGGGAGCATGAATTGAGAAGTAAACTTGATTTCAAGACGGCTATAGTTGATGAAGCTTCCCAATTATTAGAACCTCAGTTGATCGGGATTTTATCCTCGATTGATAAGATCATAATGATCGGTGATGAGAAGCAGTTGCCTGCTGTAGTGTTGCAGAGTGATGAAGCAGTGCATACAGAAGCTGCCGATTTACAGGAGGTCGGTTTGTTTGATCTAAGAGTATCTTTATTTGAGCGATTGTTACATCGATGTAAAGAGATGGGCTGGTCTAAGGCTTACGGTATGCTTGAGGACCAAGGCAGGATGCATGAGGAAATACAGGCATTTCCGAATGAGCAGTATTATGACGGACGGCTTAGACCGATTTCCGACTGGCAGTTTGCTTCGCGAACGGATACTGCTTTTTTTGATTATACATTGCCAAGTTTCCTTCATCAGTCCAGATGGGTTTATGTTGCCAGTACTGCTGAGCGGAGAAAGAATGTAAATGAACAAGAAGCCCATTTATGTTGCGCTTTCATTCGATCCATTAGACACAGTATGGGAAATGCTTTTGATGAAAAATCAATAGGAGTGATAACACCCTATAGGGCTCAGATCGCTCAAATAAGAGATTTGCTGAGTGCCGAAGAAAACGAATTAATAACGGTAGACACTGTGGAACGTTATCAAGGAGGGCAGCGTAAAATCATCATTTTCAGTTTCGCTGTGAACACACCATTTCAATTGGAACAGTTACCGGTATTGGATGTGAGTGGTAAAATTGATAAAAAACTGAACGTGGCATTGACCAGAGCCAAAGAGTATATCATAGTTTTAGGAAATAGAAGTTTGCTGAGTGAGCATAAAGTGTATGGAGGTTTTATGTCTTTCCTAAAAGAAAAAGCGCATACCATGAGTGCGAAAGACATCCTATCTGTAGCCGTTTAGCACCTGTCCAATGTTATATTAAGTTTAATTCACCATTTAGTTATCTGCTGATGACATTAAGATGTTGCCCTTGCGCGTAATAAAGTGTATTTTTGCATTGATTTACAAATAGCTGGTTATTTTAACAATACTTATTTGGCTTGTTAGCAATTGTATATTTAGCTAAATAAGCACAAAATAAGTAAGCTAATGAGGATCACGCGAGGGATAGGAGTGGTATGAGGTAGGGACAAACACTATTGAGCGGCGCCATACAAAGGCGGCCCAGAGGTAGCCATTTGTATGGCTGCCAGCGAAAAGTGTTTGGCACTGCCGAATTTAGCGGATAGCCCGACCCGCAGGGACGCGACCTTATTTTAAACTAGCTGAAAGTACTTACGAACTTTAAAGAGATGGTCTTTAAAAACCATTTACGATAATGATGTGAGGAGTACTTCGCGATTATTCGCATATAATATAAAGTTGTTTCCATACGAAGAAAACAAACACGACAGAGCAGACAAGCAATTACAATCACATGATTTCCAGCTCTTCAGTGTTAGAGTACTATCCATATCGCAGCACACCCCACTATTTTTTTGGTTGAATTATTAACGAAGTAGGTTCTTAGCAACAAAATTTATTACTACATTTTTAGCTTCCATCAAGTGCGCACGATACATCCATTACTCTTTGTTCTCTTCGAAATGTGCGAGCAGCTATAACAAGATTTAAATAATGGGAAACATCTCTTTGAAGAGACAGTCTTCAGGTGTTAAATCATATTTCATTGATGCTTCCAATGTTTGTTATTGGAAAGACACCTCACAACCCACACTGAGCGTTCTACTGGAGTTGATCATATTTTTGAAGAAAGAACGCAAAAGCAATTTCTACTGCGTTTTCGACGCGAACTTCGTTTTTAAAATCGCTGAAAATGAGAAAACGATCTATCAGCAATTGCTGAAGGATCAGAATCATTTTTATAAGGTTTCAGGTGGTAAGCGTGCTGACGGTTTTGTTTTGGAATTGGCGGACACTTACAATGCGAGTGTGATCAGTAATGACAATTACAATGATGACAAATACGCTCGTTATACTTGGAAAGACAGATTCCATAAGCCGCAACGCCTTTTTATGGGCGAAGTGATACCTGTTATGGGTAAACATCATTTCATCATCAATGATTTAGATATTCACTTAGTATTGGATCGCACTGTAGAAGAATCATATGAAGAATTCAAACGTGTGATGGCTAAGGACAGGGCCAGAAAGAAACGTGGTTATGTAAAAGTGTACAATGAGGATGATGGCTATGGCTTCATCACCTATACTTCTGAAATCTATTTCCACAAAAAGGCTTGTTCGGCGAAATTGAAGATTCACCCGGGTCGTTTTGTTGATTTTGACGTGCTGGAAGGGGATAGAGGGCCGATGGCCGCCAATATCCGTAAATCTGAAGATGAAGGCACGCCGAGCAGGGATTTCATACCTGGCGAAATTGTTAGCTACGACCGCAACAAGGGTCAAGGTCAAGTCCGACCTTTAGGAGAAGCGAAGAGCTACTTTTTTCATAGAGGTTCATTCCAATCGCCCATTGACGGCATTCACTTGAAAAAAGGAGATAAGGTTGGCTTTGTGATCGGCGAGAACGATCATGGGAAAATTGCTCGTAAATTGATCACTGTGAATGTGCCTAGTGCTGTAGATTACTACAAGTCAATGGCGGGTAAATTGCACGATGAAAAGGAGCAATTGGAAAACCGTTTGAATGCGATCGCTGGCGAGTTGAGTAAAATATCGGCCTTGGTTACTGATGGTTTGGACTTGGAAGAAGCCGAAGAAAAGGCGGCACCGGTTCAAAAAGCTCGTCCTGCTAAGAAAGAAGGAGATAGAGCCAACGATAACCGAAGAAAGCCAAAAGCGAATGAAGGTGAGGCGACAGATAATAACAATCGCCAACAGCCGAAAAGACAAGAGTCGGAATCTGACAAACGTTCATCTCGTCGCAATAACAGAAACAATGGGCGTTCTGATAATGAGCGTAATGAAAGACGTTCTAATCAGCCTAATAAGGAGCAGCCTACTAAGCAACAAGCTGACGCGCCGAATAGAAAAGATAAGTCCGAATCGAATGCGAATAATCGGTCTAAATCTAATCGCAATAATAATGAGGAGCGACCTGCTAGAAAAGATAATGCTAGAGGTAAAACGCGTTCTGATGAGAAGTCGAATGCTCGATCTCCAAGACAAGGGGAAGGGCAAAACCGCAACCCGAAAGATAGTTCTTCTCAGAAACCAAAGACGGAAAAACGTCAAGAGCGTTCAACCTCAGATAAGCCTAATAATCCGGGTATGCTTATAATGGGAGTTAATGATGCACCTACACCCAAGCCTAAGCCTAAGCAAAACCCAATTCAAAAGGATAGTGCGAAGCCGAAGCCTCAAGCTAAAAAGGAAAATCCAACCCCTTCGGTAATGCCTAAGCCAGAGCAGAAAGAGGCTGCTCCTGTTGAGAATAATAGCGGAATGATCATTTTAGGGGTAGGGTCGAATGATGCGCCCAAATCATCTCCTAATAATGAAGCACCAATAGCTAAGCGTGGTTCAGATATCCCGCCTAAGGCGAAGCCAGAGGTAAAGGAAGATGCGCTCAAAGCGAAGCGTAGTCCGGGTCGTCCACCGAAGGCGAAGCCAGAAGTGAAAGACGAAGCACCGAGAACGAAGCGCGGTCCAGGACGTCCGCCTAAAGCTAAGTCAGAAGTAAAAGAAGATGCGCCTAAAGCCAAGCGTGGTCCAGGACGTCCGCCTAAAGCTAAGCCAGAAGTGAAAGAAGATGCGCCTAAAGCCAAGCGTGGTCCAGGACGTCCGCCTAAAGCTAAGCCAGAGGCAACAGATGAAGCACCGAAAGCGAAACGCGGTCCAGGCCGCCCACGTAAAACAAAGCCAGAGGTGAAAGATGAAGCACCGAAAGCGAAACGCGGTCCAGGCCGTCCGCCAAAAGTGAAAGAGACGGCTAAAGAAGATAGTAAGAAAGCTGCTCCAGCATCCAAAAGTGCGAAAACAGGCGTAAAGAAATCAACGGCTAAATCTACTTCTTCAAAAAAACAGACTAGTGCTAAGAAGTCGGATGCTAAAGAAGGTGACGCCAGAGCCAAAAAGCCGACCAGCTCTTCTTTTTCTAATGACCCTTTAGGCACGGAGAAAAAGCGCAGCACATGGTGGAGAAAGCTATCTACTGATTGGAAGAAAGCTTTTAATGTAGTTGTTGGAAATGGCGAAGTAGAGACTGATCTTTCAGATGCTGAAATTCAGAAGCTAGCTCGCATCAAGCGTTTAAGCTTTAAGCGTTATTCCAAAAATGCATTGAAGTTCAAACTGACCGATCTTTCTGGATTAACCAGCTTTACCAATATCACTTCTTTGAATTTGGAAGGGCATGCCATTAAGAGCTTGAAAGGCTTAGAATATTTAGTGCCTCAATTAGAGTACTTGAATTTGTATGATAATGCATTAAGTGCTTCAAATATCAAGAAAGTAGAGGCTTTAGATATTGATACTGTAAGAGCATAACAATTGCATAAATACCCAAAAGCCCGCATTTGCAACAGCAAATGCGGGCTTTTCTTATTGAAGCTGAAGAGTATAATTAATTATCACGAATAAATCTCCTTATCCGCGGCCTTCAATGTATTTTGCAATAAACAAGTAACGGTCATCGGACCAACACCACCCGGAACAGGCGTGATAAAACTCGATTTAGGGGCTACGCTAGCGAAATCCACATCGCCCGCCAAACGGTAGCCTCGTTTTTTCGTCGCATCAGGCACACGCGTAATACCCACATCTACAACCACTACTCCTTCTTTCACCATATCCGCGGTCACGAAATGTGGTCTGCCCAGGGCAACAACCAAAATATCCGCAGTACGCACAATGCTTTCTAAGTCTTTTGTTCTGCTATGGCAAAGCGTGACCGTACAATTGCCCGGGTAGTTATTTCTCGAAAGGAGGATACTCATCGGTGTACCTACAATATTACTCCTGCCGATCACCACACAATGCTTACCACTTGTTTCCACTTCATTTCTCGCCAAGAGCTGCATGATACCAGCAGGTGTCGCAGGTAAATAACAAGGCAAGCCCTGTGTCATTCTACCAATATTCACCGGGTGGAAACCATCCACATCCTTTCTGTGGTCCACTGCTTGAGTAACTTTGTCAACATCAATATGCTTAGGTAGCGGTAGTTGAACAATGAAGCCATCGATCTCCGCATTCTTATTGAGCTTATCGACTTCTGCTAATAAGTCCGCCTCGCTAATACTTTCATCCAATCGGATCAAGGTACTCTTAAAGCCCACTTTATCACACATCTTCACCTTATGCCCAACATAAGTCTCACTCGCCCCATCGCTACCCACTAGAATAGCCGCCAAATGAGGAGGGCGTTTTCCAGTCGCATTACGCGCATCAACAGCCGCTTTGATCTCTTCTTGTATCGTCGCGGAAAGCGCTTTCCCATTCAAAAGTATAGGCTCTGACATCAGAATTAGGAGGTTTGGTATTTATAGTACTATAAAATCTCATGACTTGAGCCTCATGCTCGAGTCTGAAAATATTACTCATTCAATTTCAATACCGCTAAGAAAGCCTTTTGAGGCACCTGCACCGTACCGATCTGGCGCATACGTTTCTTACCCTTCTTCTGCTTCTCTAAAAGCTTACGCTTACGGGTAATATCACCACCGTAACACTTCGAGGTAACATCTTTACGCAAGGCACTAATGGTTTCACGAGCAATGATCTTCGCACCGATCGCCGCTTGGATCGCGATCACGAACTGTTGTCTTGGTAATAACTCCTTCAACTTCAAGCAAAGCTTTCTACCCAGCTCATAAGCTTTGGTACGGTGGATCAAAGCAGACAAAGCATCTACTTTTTCCCCATTCAATAAGATGTCCATTTTGATCAACTCCGCCTGACGGAAATCATCCATCTGGTAATCAAAAGAAGCATAGCCTCGCGAAATGGACTTCAGAATATCGTAGAAATCAAAAACGATCTCAGCAAGCGGTAAGTCAAAGGTCAGCTCCACACGAGTCTCACTCAAATAGATCTGATTTTTCAGCGTACCTCGCTTATCCATACACAAAGACATGATCCTACCAATATATTCTGGTTTGGTAATGATCTGCGCGTTGATGTAAGGCTCTTCCACATAATCAATGAAAGTCGGGTCAGGCAGATCGCTCGGGTTACGCACCATCACTAGCTCGCCACCCTTCGTATACGCCTTATAAGACACGTTAGGAACCGTAGTGATCACCGGCATCTCGAACTCACGGTCCAAGCGCTCTTGAATGATCTCTAAGTGCAACATGCCTAAGAAACCACAACGAAATCCAAAGCCCAGAGCCAAGGAGGTCTCCGGCTCATAAGTCAAGGAAGCATCATTCAGTTGCAGCTTTTCTAAAGAATCGCGCAACTCCTCATAATACTCATTCTCGATCGGGTAGATACCCGCGAAAACCATCGGCTTCACATCCTCGAAACCCTGGATAGAGGCATCACAAGGATTCTCGGCGGTAGTGATCGTATCCCCCACTTTGATCTCGCCAATGCGTTTGATACCCGTCACCACATAACCCACATCACCAGCCTTCAGCACTTTTCGCTCCTCCATGTCCATCCGCAAAATACCCACCTCATTGGCTTCGTATTTCGCGCCTGTATTCACAAACTGAATCAGCTCGTTCTTATGCATTTGACCGTTCAATACACGGAAATACGCGATCACACCTCTATAAGAATTAAAAACGCTATCAAAGATCAAGGCTTGAAGAGGCGCATCTAAATCACCAGTAGGAGGGGGGATGCGCTTAATGATCGCATCAAAAATAGCAGGAACACCCACACCCGTTTTACCGCTCGCCTCAATGATATCCTCCAGATCACATCCGATCAAATCAATGATCTGATCCGCCACTTCCTCTACCATCGCACCGTCCATATCGATCTTATTGATGATCGGTATGATCTCCATATCCTGCTCAATGGCCAGATACAAATTTGAAATGGTCTGCGCCTGAATACCCTGTGTGGCATCAACCAACAACAAAGCACCTTCACAAGCCGCCAAAGAACGCGACACCTCATAACTAAAGTCCACATGCCCCGGCGTATCGATCAAATTGAGCGTATAATCCTTCCCCTCATGCGTCAGGTCCATCTGGATCGCATGACTCTTGATCGTGATGCCGCGCTCACGTTCAATGTCCATATTATCCAATGCCTGCGCCTGCATTTCGCGTTCGCCAATGGTCTTCGTACTCTCTAAAAGGCGATCCGCCAAAGTACTCTTACCATGATCAATATGCGCGATGATGCAAAAATTCCTAATGTGCTCCATAATCTATATTATCGCCTGATTTCAGACCGCGAATTTACTGGTTTTTCTCCTATAAATGGAACATTCCCTAAGCATAGTATGTTCACCACCAATTACTGTTGTTTTTACATTTTATTTGGGCGCGTGTCCGCAATAAAAGCCTGCGCTAGCAGGCGGAAAAACCATCGGCATACGGCACGAAAGTCTCACGTCTCAAATCTCATGTCTCGAGTCTAAGAAAGCGCAAGCTTTCACTGCGTTCACCGGGCTATCTGCTAAAATTCACCGGCTGCCTGCTGCTGTTTGGCAGGCGTACAAAGAGCTTCGCGAGGTCGCTTTCGTA
>JAHDGT010000536.1 GCA_020631675.1 Bacteroidota bacterium | reverse complement strand
GCGGATCTTTAGGGTGGAAGTGACCGTGGTGGAGACCGAACAGGATGCTTTATTGTTGGAAAATGTGCTGATCAAGCATTTGCAGCCCAAGTACAACATCCAACTGAAAGACGATAAGAGTTATCCTTATATCTGCATTAAAAATGAGCGTTTCCCGAGGGTGTTCATTACGAGACATAGAGAAGATGATGGCTCGGAATACTTGGGTCCGTATACCTCGATCCAGCAAACACGTATGATCCTGGACTTGCTATTGAGCTTGTTCCAGATCCGCACTTGCAATTTCAATCTGAGCGAGAAGAACATTAGCGAGGGCAAATTCAAAGTTTGCTTGGAATACCATTTGGGCAATTGCAAGGGTCCGTGCGCAGGCTTGCAGTCGGAAGAAGACTATATGCAGACGATCAAGCAGATCCGGGATATTCTGCGGGGTAATATCAACTCGGTGATCGGCTACTTAAAGATTCTGATGGCGGAACATGCGGAGCGTTTCGAGTTTGAAGAGGCGCAAAAGGTGAAGGAGAAATTGGACGCGCTGCAAAACTACCAGAGCAGATCCACGGTGGTGAACCCCAAGATCAATAATGTGGATGTGTTCAATTTGGAGGAAGATGAGAAGCGGGCTTATGTGAGCTATTTGAAGGTGGTGAATGGCAGCATTATTCAGACCAAGGTGATCGAGATCACTAAAAAATTGGACGAGCTACCTGAAGAGCTTTTGCTGTACGGCATTGCCGAGTTCAGACAGCGTTTCAAGAGTAACTCTAAGGAGTTGATCCTGCCTTTTCCTATGAAGGTAGAGTTGAGAAGTGAAGAACAAGAAGAGCTGACCTTAACCGTTCCTAAGATCGGGGATAAGAAAAAGTTGCTGGCTTTGGCCTATAAAAACGCTTTTTACTTTAAGCGGCAACAAAACCTGAAACGCGCGGATCGCAAAACGCAGCAGGAAAGGCAGTTCGAACTGCTGAGCCAATTGAAAAAAGACTTGCGTTTAAAGGAGTTGCCTGTGCATATTGAGTGCTTTGATAACTCTAATTTTCAGGGCAGCTACCCAGTGAGTAGCATGGTTTTGTTCAGAAACGGGAAACCCAGCAACCAAGAGTACCGCCGCTACAAAGTACAAACCGTTGAAGGGCCGGATGATTTCGCCAGTATGGAGGAAGTGGTATTCAGAAGATACCGCCGCTTATTAGATGAGAACCGTAGCCTCCCCCAGCTGATCATTATTGATGGGGGAAAGGGGCAGCTGAGCGCCGCGGTGAAAAGTTTAAAAGAGCTGGGCATTGATAGGGATGTCGCCATAATAGGTATCGCCAAACGCTTGGAGGAGATCTTTGTGCCCAATGACCCACTTCCCCTTTTTATTGATAAAAAATCACAGAGCTTACAACTGATCCAACGCTTGCGCAATGAGGCGCATCGTTTCGCGATCACTTTTCATCGTGGTTTGCGTTCTAAGGGTTCTTTGAAAAGTGAACTGCACGATATACCGGGCATTGGTGAGAAAACCGCCCAGAAGCTATTGACCCACTTCAAGAGTGTGGACGTGATTCGTGAGGCAACTGCCAAGCAATTGAAGGAGGTAGTGAATATGAAACAGGCGAAAGCGATCGTTCAGTATTTTAAAGGGACGGAGGATTGATTTCAATTTGAAAATTTGGCAATGTGCTAATTTGAAAGTGTATTATTTTCAAATTGACTCATTTTCAAATTTTCAAATCTTAAGCTCTACCCTAAAGTAGTTATTGATTAATTTTGAGTTAGTAAAGCCAAATTACTTTCAATTCACGCATTTTTTATGCTTACGATATTTGTCAAGGAGGTTAATAGTTTTTTCAGCTCGCTGATCGGGTATATCGCTATGGGGGTATTCTTATTGGTGACGGGGCTGTTCATATGGGTATTCCCGGAAACGAATGCCTTGGATTATGGCCGCTCTGATCTGGATAGTTTTTTCTCACTTGCCCCTTGGGTACTGACTTTTTTGATTCCCGCTATTACGATGCGGTCTTTTTCTGAAGAGTTCAAAAGCGGAACGATCGAGCTGTTGGCTACTCGCCCGATCACCGATTTCCAGATCGTGATGGGCAAGTATTTGGCGGCTTTCTTCTTGGTCTTGTTCACCATACTGCCTACGCTCTTATACATGTACACCATTAGGCAGCTGAGCTTATCACCGGGTATGGACGTGGGCGCGGCTTGGGGTTCTTATATCGGTTTGCTTTTGTTGGGGGCTTCTTTTGTGGCTATAGGTATTTTCGCTTCCGCGATCACTAACAATCAGATCGTGGCTTTTTTGTTGGCGGTATTCCTCTGCTTCTTTTGTTATAGTGCCTTCGACTACTTGAGCGAGCTGAATGTTTTCTACACCACTATTGATCATATCATAGAACAACTGGGCATCAATGCGCATTATCAGTCGATCAGCAGAGGATTGATCGATACCCGCGACATTATTTACTTCTTCTCTTTTATAGCCGCTTTCTTGCTATTGACCAAAACAGTAGTAGAAAGTCGCAAATGGTGATAGGAGTATATTTATTTCGCTAGTCATGTAAGGAATTCTATGTTGGGGGAACTTATAAGATGTGAGATGGCATTCTTATATTTATCTATTCGTTCTAAATCCTCAATAAGTGGCTCGCCATAAATTCAGGCAGCTACTTCATAAATTTCATTCCTTCTATGAGAGAAGCATACTTT
>JAHDGT010000535.1 GCA_020631675.1 Bacteroidota bacterium | reverse complement strand
GTCTTACGTCTTATGTCTTCTTATTTTAACCCTCTCTGATCTGCTTGTTTATGAGTAATGGTATTTATAAGATATTCGAATCTTTTTCTAAAGTGAAGGTATTGGTCATCGGAGATGCGATGTTGGACCAATACATTTTCGGTGATGCGCATCGTGTTTCTCCTGAAGCACCTGTTCCTGTAGTAGATGTAGCGGAAAAAGACATGCGCTTAGGTGGTGCGGCCAATGTTGCTTTGAATTTGCGTGCTATGGGCGCACAAGTTAGCCTAGCAACCGTGATCGGAGACGACGAGACGGGTTATCTATTAAAGCAGTTGTTGCAAGATGAAGGCATAGATAGTTCTAATGTGGTGTTAGATCAAAAAAGACGTACCACACTGAAGACGCGGGTGATGAGTCGCAACCAACAGATGTTGCGCTTTGATGAGGAAGATCGAGGCTATATTGATGAGAATATTGAGTTATTGCTACTCGACAATGTGATCGATGCGATCTATAATGATAAGCCGCATGCCATTGTATTTCAAGATTATAATAAAGGGGTATTAACGCCTCGTGTTATCGCGAATGTGATCAGTAATGCTAAACAAGCGGGTATACCGATCGCGGTTGATCCAAAAGAGAATAATTTCTTTGCTTATAAAGGCTGCCAGCTATTCAAACCTAATTTACGCGAAGCCATTGAGGGGCTGAACCGCCCTCTTGCAGCAGATAGTATAGAGGATCTACAAGCGGCGGATAAGGAATTGCGAGAAATATTGATGCATGATTTCTCCATCATCACCTTATCAGATAAAGGTATCTTTGTAGGTACGGCGACCGACCATGAGGTCATTCCTGCTTTCTACAGAAACATAGTGGATGTTTCCGGAGCTGGAGATACCGTGATCAGCTTACTGACTTTAGGTTTAGCTTTAGGGTTGGATATTTTCGCTACTGCTGAGTTAGCGAATATCGCCGCTGGTCTGGTCTGTGAGAAAGTAGGTGTAAGCGCGGTTGATAAAGACCTACTACTTCAAGAATCCGAAATCATTATGGGCGGGGACTAGTTGTCGCTCCGCTATTCTTTATTAATTGGTAGTAAAAATGAATGCCGCGTTTATAGTCTTCTTTACTAATGCGCTCATTACTACCGTGAATTCTACTTAGATCTTCCCCTGTCATTCTCACGGGGAGGAAGCGATAAATATTATCACAAATAGGGGTGTAGTGCCTACTGTCGGTTGTAGCAACTGTTAAGGAGGGTGCGACCAATGTTTCGGGGTATAATTGACGTATGGTCGTTTCAATGGCATTGTAGCCGAAGGCGTCTATTTTTGATATAGTAGGTGGGTTAACCTTTAAACCTACAGTAGCAACCTCCACTCTTTCATCTTTTACGACTTTCCTTACATGCGCTAATACATCATCTATGGTTTCTCCGGGTAGAATTCTGTAGTTGATCACTGCACTGGCTTTAGCAGGTAAAACATTTGCTTTTTTACTTGCATTAAGCATGGTGGGCGCGGCAGTGGTACGTGTGGACGCATTCGTAGACGGGGAGGCGGATAATTGACTATTCAGGATAGAGCCGAATAGCCAGCGGTTGGCGAATACCATACGCAAATGAAAAGGCATATCGGGTCCCAATCTATTGAACATTTCTAAAAGCGGCCCTTCCAGTTTTTGGGGCATGGGATTGTTTTCTAAGGTATGTACCGCATCGCTGAGAATGCCAATGGCGGTTTCGTGCGGCGGCATGGAGGAGTGCCCACCGGATCCTTTTACACTCAGTTCAACATTCACAAAACCTTTCTCAGACAGTCCGATCAGTGCGACATCTTTGCTGATGCCAGGGACTAATCCCTGTGTAACGACCATGCCCTCATCCAATACGTATTCGAGTTGGATGTTTTGTTTTTGTAAGTGATCCACTATGGCTTTCGCGCCATTGCCCAGCACCTCTTCATCATGACCAAAGGCTAAGAAAATAGTGCGATCGGGTTCGTGCCCGTCCACCAGTAAACGCTCAACAGCTTCAAGTATTCCGAGCACGCTATTCTTATCGTCTAAAGTACCTCTACCCCAAATGAAGGTATCGTCTATTTTACCAGAGAAGGGTTCTTCTTTCCAACTTGTGGGATCTTCTACTGGCACTACATCCATATGCGCCATGAGAAGGATGGGTTTTAAGCCTCTACTGCTACCTCGCCAAGTATAAAGCAGGCTGCCTCCGTCTATGATTTCTTTACGGAGTCTGCTTGTTGTGGTAGGAAAGAATTCATTGAGCATTTGATGAAAACGCAGCATGGTGCTGTCATTTCGCATTGTGGTATCCTCGTAGGAGATAGTGGGTATCTGTATCGCTGCCGCTAATCGGTTATGTACTTCATTACTGATCTTCATTTGGGTGGGTGGAGGGATATCCGCCAACTTGGATTGTGGTGCGGTAATGGTGTTGAAAAGTACTACACCGACTAACACAAGCAGTAATAAGAAAAGTAGTCCGAAGAATTTTCGCATAGCAGTAGAGATGATTGGCTGGCAAATTTACGTAATTCCACTTTCCTATTAAGGTACTTCTGCGAGGGATAGTAGCGGTTATAAAGTGGGATAGATGGCGAGTGAGTGCGCCTGTTGCGGGGGCGGCCCAGAGGTAGCCACCGCAACAGGCAGCAACGAACCGACAGATAGCCCACTTTATTTGAGCGAATAGCCCGGCCCGCAGGGCGCAGCAT
>JAHDGT010000534.1 GCA_020631675.1 Bacteroidota bacterium | reverse complement strand
GTCGATTTTTCATAGGCGAAAAAAGCCAGTTTTTATTGCGGGCACGCACCATGAAGGGATATAAAATCAATCAAAAATTATGATCGTTGTAACGGGTGCTGCTGGTTTTATTGGCAGTTGTTTGGTGGCTTTTTTGAATGCAGCGGGGCGAAAAGACCTGATCCTGGTTGATGATTTCAGTCGGGCGGACAAGCAGCCGAATCATGCGAAGAAGCAGCATTTGGGTTGGAGTCATAGGGATGCTTTTTTAAGCTGGTTCGATAGCAATCATTCCGGGATCGAGGCGGTGTATCATTTGGGCGCGCGAACGGATACGACCGAGCAGGATAGCGAAATTTTTGACCGCCTGAATCTGAATTACTCTAAGGGTATTTGGACGCGTTGTGCCCGGTATAACATCCCATTGGTGTACGCGAGTAGTGCGGCGACTTACGGTTTGGGGGAATTGGGCTATGTGGACGGGCATGCTATTGTGCCTGAGTTGAAGCCTTTGAACCCTTATGGGCGATCCAAAAATGATTTTGATGCTTGGGCATTGCAGCAGGAAAAGCAGCCTCCGCGTTGGTATGGTTTGAAGTTTTTCAATGTGTACGGGCCGAATGAATACCATAAAGGCCGAATGGCTTCTGTGATCTTTCATGCTTTTAATCAGATCCAAGCGAATGGCAAAGTGCGCTTGTTCCGATCGCATAGAGCTGATGTGGCGGATGGGCAACAATCGCGAGATTTTGTGTATGTTAAAGATGTGGTACAGGTGTGCGCTTGGCTGATGAATAGTGCTGCGGCTAGTGGTTTGTATAATTTGGGCACGGGTAAAGCCCGTCCATTTTATGATCTGGCAAGGGCTACTTTCGGGGCTTTAGAGTTAGAGCCGGTGATCGAATTCATTGACACGCCCATTGATATTAGAGACACTTATCAGTATTTCACGGAGGCGGATATGGGCAAATTAGTCTCGGCGGGTTATGAGGCTCCATTTCATAGCTTGGAAGCGGGTGTAAAAGATTATGTACAAGGGTTTTTATTACAAGGGATAAGGTGGTAATTTCGCGCTCCGATCCGCTGGAAGTAGGATCGGGATAATTTTACGCAATTCATTCATGGCACTGAACGATAGATACCACTTAATTACGGTTGAAGGAAATACGGGCGCGGGTAAAACGACCTTCGCGCGTATGTTGGCGGAGCAGCACAATGCTAAATTGGTATTGGAAGAGTTCGTGGACAATCCGTTCTTGCCTTTGTTCTATGCGGATCGTATTCGCTACGCTTTTTCTACGGAGGTGTTTTTTCTGATGGATCGGCAGAAGCAGTTGCGTGATATTATTGATGCGGGTCAGTTCAAGTCAGGCTTGAACATTATGGATTACCTGCCCAATAAGTCGCTTTTATATGCCGAGGTGAATTTGAGCAAGGAGGAATTCGAGCTATTTGATCGTGTTTTCAAAGCGATCTACCCTAATTTGCCGCAGCCGGAACTGGTGATCTATATCCACTCTACGGTGCCTCGTTTATTGAAGAATATTGCCAAGAGAGGGCGGGATTTTGAGCAAGTAGTGGATCCGAATTATTTACAAATGGTTGAGGACCTCTACCTCAGCTATTTTGAGAAAAATCCTGAGTTGAGGGTGCTGATTTTGCATACGGATGAAGTGGATTTTGTGGCAAATCCTGCTGATTATGAGCGTATGATCAGTGCTGTTGATCAAGAGTACGCAGCTGGGGTGCATCACATTAAGCTATAATAGCGTTTATCCCTCTCTCCTACTCTTCCAGCCAAAAGGCTTTGTCTTCATCGGTATGATAGTGCCTGCTGTCGCAATGCGGGTACACACAAGAATTATTGTTCTCCACAAAAGAGAAATCGTACATATAGTTTTTACAGCGTTCACAACGTACGATCATTTTGATCTGATCCGGCTCGAAGGCGGTCTGTGTCAGTGGATCCATTCTGCCAATAAAGGGGAAATGCTGCTCGAAACTGAGGTGCAGATGCAGGCGATTCTCATCTAAGAAAAAGTGGTCTTCATCGGTAATGACCAATTTATTCGCTCCGTGTATTAATTCTATGTGATTGAAAATGAAATGCCCGTCCATACTCGCCAATACATAGGTGATCGGCTTATCATTGAGCTTTAAGGCGATCCTAGCCCCCGCAGCAGCCGTACCAATAATGTCTATATAACGGGTGGTCACCTTATCGTAATTATCCCAATTGGTCACTTTTAGTGCCTCTACTTCCGCTCTGATCATACGCAGCCCCCGCAATATCCAATCGTGCCGAAAGGCGATCAATCCCTTCTTCAAAAGGGGCAATGCCGCATCATGTTTAAAGCTGTGTCCATCTATTAAAGCCCTTAATTGCTGCTGTTTCAAACGGTGATAGCCTTGGCGAATACTCAGCAAACGCTGCGCACTGAATCGCTTTTTATCCTGCTCCAATAGTTCAGGAATATCTGCTTGCGCTGAAACATCTCGCGTTTTATCTTGCTTATTCGCTGCTTTGTTATCGTTCACCTCCTGCTCTGGCTCTGGCTCCGACTCGGTCTCCGCCACAAACTCAAGCTCAGGCTCTGGTTCAAGCTTTGGAACAGGCTCTGGCACTAGCTCCTCTCTGCCTGCTAAAGTCGCCAACAACTCTTTTTCAGAAGTGGCTAAAAAGGCGCTATCAATTATCCATTCTTTTTCTACTAAGGAGGCCTGTTCTTCCTGTTCTTCCTGTTCTTCCTGTTCTTC
>JAHDGT010000533.1 GCA_020631675.1 Bacteroidota bacterium | reverse complement strand
ACTCGAACCCGCGACATTCAGCTTGGAAGGCTGATGCTCTACCAACTGAGCTACTCCCGCTTGAGAGACGCTCCGACAATTGAATAAAATGGAAATGATTCTATAGTGGAGCGCTAAAAATATGCTTGTACAAAATGTGGGGGGAGCAGGATTCGAACCTACGAAGTCGAAGACAGCGGATTTACAGTCCGCCCCAGTTGGCCACTTTGGTATCCCCCCTGCACTGTGTCAATCCAGTCTTGTAGAAAAACTTAAAAAAAGAGCCGGTGGACGGATTCGAACCGCCGACCCGCTGATTACAAATCAGCTGCTCTGGCCAACTGAGCTACACCGGCTACTCTTCTTTCAAGATGACTGTTCCAGCAATCAGGAACAAGCTTTTCATCAAAAGGTGCGCAAAAATACAAAGGGATTTAAAAAGAAACAAGTTGTTTTGAAAAAAAAATCAGTTTCCTCGAATTTTATCTTTGTATCTTCTGATTTGGCGGCGCAAAGACTCTACGGCCTTATCCGCAGACTCCTCAAAAACCCTACTTGACTCAGTAGCGATGATCTGCCCGCCGGGCAAGTTCAATTTGATCTTAACTATCTTATCCCGCCCACTAGTCGAAGCACCTTCTAATGAAAGATAAACTTCGGCATTGATGATGCGGTCGAAAAACAATTCCAGCTTCTTTAGCTTATCCTGAATGAATTGAACCAGTTTGTCATCTGCTTTGAATTGTATCGCTTGAACTTGAATTTGCATTGTCATTGTAGTTGGACCGAAACCAAAATCATTTGGCACTTCAATCGCCTTACTTCCTCCTCTTAATCAACTGTCAAACCATAATGCCGATCATGGCATAAAACGCATCATTTAATATGCGCTCTCGGAAGGGGCTAACCAATAATGATTCCTTTTAGTTTCAGCAGGGTGAAAAAAATGATATTTAGAAGTAGTTTACGAATAAATAGCAGCTTGAGTTTCGCTTTGTGCCCGATCTGCTTTCTACCTCAGAAGAATCACGGTTCAATTTACAAAGTCCGTGCCTTTAGTGCAAGATGCAACACTATGTAAGCGATTTTTTCACATTTTTAAACAGTAAACACATGTCGGCATCATCCTTAACACTGATTCATCAAAGATAATAGCGGCAATAAAGGCAGTTGCTGATTGCGGGATAGTACTCTATAAATACTTTCTATTCTATTTCCCCTTCCTCAGTATTTTTCCCAGAGGCTTTAGGATGTGCCAACTGGTAATTTTTTTTGAGCTGTTCGATCGAAGTGTGCGTATATACTTGCGTAGACGCTAAACTGCTATGCCCCAACAGACTTTTCACCGCATTGATATCCGCACCATTATTGAGCAAACTCGTCGCGAAGCTGTGGCGAAGTGCATGCGGACCTCGTTTTTGCTGGGTGGTAATGCTTGATAAAGCTTCTTTAACCAAGCGGTACACCAGCTTAGGGTATAGTGGACTGCCTTTAGACGTTAGAAACAATGCCGGAAACGGAAGGTTCGCCTGACCAAAAAAACGTTGCCGCTCTTCTATATAAGTATCTGTTTGTCGCAGCAATGCCGGACCAACTGGTATCCTCCTGTATTTCCCACCTTTGCCTAAAATAGTGAGCGTGGACCGAGAACTGTCGAAATCACTATATTTCAGTTGAATCAATTCGGAACGGCGCATACCCGTTTGGTATAACAGTTCAAGAATGAGCTGATCGCGGTAAAAGACATAGCGACTTAAAGGGCTGTCAAAGGAAAGGACTGTATCTATATGACCTTCGGCTTTATCCTTATCTAAAAGAGTCGTCATTTTCTCATCATCAATAAAGGCGGGAATACCCTTATCGGTCCGGAGTGCCTGAACGGGTGCAGCAGGATCTCTGTTGACAACTCCCATGCGCAGCAAGAACTTAAAATAGGCCCTTACCGAAGACAACTTTCTGTTTACTGTGCGAGCTTTGTGTTCTTTGCGCATTAAAGTGACCACCCAAGCCCGCAACATTCTAGGAGTAATGCTTTTCTCATCTGGCGGACCACTCTCCTCCCCTCCATAAATTTGTATCAAAAAAGCATAGCATTGCACAAGATCGCACTGATAAGCGGCGATCGTATGTTCGGAATAGCGTTTCTCAATGCGCAGATGGCGCAAAAAAGCATCTATTCTTCTTTCGTATGCAAATGGTTCTTTCAAGTAGAAACGCTCTTCATGGAAAGACGAAAAGGGCAGCCCGAACTTATGCTCAGACTGCCCCTGTAATTTACTTTATTTTCGTGAATACGCTATACCCTTACTTGGGCATTACGTACTCCTATCAAATCGTACTTACTTATCTAACTTGCCTTGCTGACGCAAAGTTTCGCGATATTCAGCACG
Organism: Bacteroidota bacterium; assembly: GCA_020631675.1. Lineage (GTDB taxonomy): Bacteria > Bacteroidota > Bacteroidia > Chitinophagales > UBA2359 > JAHDGT01. Next base: position 367 of record JAHDGT010000533.1, on the reverse strand, counting down.
TAAAACTTCTTGACGGCGAGTAACAGAAGGCTTTGTGAAGTTCTTACGCTTGCGTAACTGACGCATCGTACCCGTGCTCAAAAACTTACGCTTATATTTCTTCAGTGCCTTTTCTATAGAATCGGACTCTCTTACATCGATGATCAGCATATGTAGCTTGATTTTCGTTTTTCTTAAATAGTCCGCGAATATAAAACCATTCGGTCAGATAAGCAAGTATAAGCGCATGTATAGATTTTTTGCAGTTGTTTTTTTCATCTTCATGGCGCATACCCGCCTGCGGCAGGGTACCAGGCTATCCGTTCCAATTCACCCACTGTTCGCTGCTTCGCTGGCAGGGCTAAAAATGGCTACCTCTGGGCCGCCT
>JAHDGT010000039.1 GCA_020631675.1 Bacteroidota bacterium | reverse complement strand
CCGCTCAGGGCGCTCCTTAGCCCCCTCATTTCCACTCCTATCCCTCGCGCGAGTATTTTCAAATTGACTCATTGTCACATCTTCAAATTAGTACGCTTCCCTCTATAGAAAGAACACTTCTTCTTCGGCCCACAGTTCCCCGAAAACTAAATAATTAGTTCACGTGCTCCTGAAAAGTTGGAATACTGATCTTTACCCGTGTACCCAAAGGCGATTGATCCTCATCGCTTAACAAGTCAATGGTTTCCACATCAATACGAGCAGTTTTGTTCAAACGGTTCAGAATAGCCAAGCGTTCTTTCGGGTTAGTCGTGCCAATCCCTTTATGCTTACGCGTATTCGCGGCCATAGCCTTAGTCCTGCCAATACCGTTATCTTCAATGATACAATGTAAGACCGAAGATATGGTTTCGTCTGAACGCGATTTTTTCTGATCGTCACTCTCTTCACTAGAGGGCGCATCCTGATAAAAGCGAATGTTCAATTGTCTCGGACCTTCAGCAATCGGCTTTTGAAGTAGTCCGTGCTGAATCGCGTTTTCAACATAAGGCTGTATCAACATGGGTGGAATATAGATCTCGTCCAGCTCCATATTGGGCGAACTGTGTATCCTGTAATCGAACTTCCCTTTGAACCGCAGCGACTCGATTTCTAGGTAAAGCGATAAATACTCTATTTCTTCTTCTAAGCTGATCTGTTCCTGACTACTATGATCCAACACCTTCCGCATCAATGTGGCGAAAGTGGATAGGTAGCTATTGGCACTACGCTTGTCATTCTCGGTTATGAAGTATTGTATAGCGTTCAGCGCATTGAAAATGAAATGCGGATTCATCTGCGTGCGCAAAGCCATTTGCTGAGATTCTACCAAACGCCGCTGCAACTCATTCCGGTTTTTGAAATACTGAATGATCAGATAACTACCGCCTATCAATGTGAACAAGACCATTAGTCCCAGTAAACTCCTGAACCACCAAGTGCGCCAAAAAGGTTTCGCCACATGAAAACGCAGACGGGCTTCTTGCTTACTGCTTAGTCCATTGCGATCTACTGCCCGCAATCTGAAAATATACGCCCCACTAGGCAAAACTGGATAGCGAACACTATTTTGCTGAGTGCGTACCCAAGCAGTGTCCACCCCTTCCATACGGTACTGAAAACTGCCTCTTTTACCAGAACTGAAAGACAAACCTACAAAGTGAATCTCAATATTATTCTCGTCGTGATTCAGCTTATACTCCTCTAATATCGCAGTGTCTCTATTCCAGATTTTCACCTGTTCAATATAAGTTAGTGGAGGCTGCTCATTGAGCTGCAACTCAGATTGACGCAACAGACTCAGTCCGCCTCTAGTGGCCGCCCAAATGCTATCGCCACTTACCCATACATCATTCACATGGTCTGCCGCCAAACCATCAACAAAAGAATAGCACCTGACTTCTAAAGTACTTGGGTTGATGTCTTGAATGGAAATGCGACTCAATCCTTTATCCGTACACAGCCAAGCTTGATTCTCCTTGTCAATGAACAACTGGTGACAGAGGTTGCTACAAAGGCCGTTTTCTCTACTGATCTGTAGTAGCTGACTGCCTGACTTGAGCAGTAAGCCATCTCCGTCAGTACCGATCCATAAACGCCCTTCTTCATCTTTGTCGATTGCCGTGATGCTCTTGCTGAGCAGATCTTGTTTTCTGCCCCAAAACTCAATGCTATCAGTAGGAGAGTAGCTGTATAAACCTTGCGAAGTGCCGATCCATATTTCACTACTCAGCGTATCCGCATACAAGCAATTCACTTGCGTTATAGGCAATTCCTGAACAGGAGAGCCGAGGTAGACATCCAACTCAAAAGGACGCTCATAAGCACCTAACCAATACCTGTTTTTCCCGGATGGGTGAATGCTTTTGGTGGCCCGTAAACTCAATAGTAATTCTTCTCCTTGTGGGTTGATGATCTTTGCCCCTTCATCCATACCCAGCCATATATTTCCTCTTTCATCCAAGTAGATGTCTTCTACTCGATCATAGGTATTGGTCAAAGAGGTCACATCCCGCCAAGAAAAGCCCTCAAGTGGTCGGTCTAAGCGTAAACTAGCGATATGCCCTTTGCTATCACCGATCCAAAGTGTTTTCCTCGCTTGATCCAATGCTATTGATCGGATATCATTATGGGGTAAGCCCTGCTTCGTAGTGAAACTTAATGCGTTGGGGTTGCGCAGTACATACACCCCCTCATCTAAGGTAGCGAACCAATAGTTCTTTTCGCGATCCTGAATGATGCTGGTAATGATGCGCCCTGCCAGAAAATTTTTATACCGAATACTATCAGCCCCGCTATTGTCTATTTGATAAGCACCGCCTCCCCAAGTACCCAACCAGAGTATTCCTTCAGCATTTGAGCTGGAGCGAGATAAGCTTTTCGCACTTTCCGTTTCTGTATAACTACAGCTCACTTTATGTGAGATGATCGGACTACCATCTGCTGCTGTGAATTCTTCGTAAGCTTTGTTTTGATCCCTATTGCGCAAAAAATTGATGACCACATCTCCCTGCTTCAAGCTGCTGTTGCCGAATAGATCGGTTTCTGCTGCTTGAATGCTTTTAAGCTGTTTGTCTAAATAAGAGCTTTCGCCATTTTCACTTAAAAACCAGATGTGTTCTGTTTCGGGATCCTGTACAATATCTAATATGGTATTGTCTGCTAGCCCATCAGCAGTGGTCAGGCATTGAAACCGCCTGCCGTCGAATTTACAGGCACCTTGTGCCGTGGCCAGCCAGATATAGCCCTGCTTATCCTGCATCAAGCTATAGACTTGCATGGCAGGCAGCCCGTCCTCATAGGTATAGTGCAAATAAGTGGGTTGCTGTGCCGGTGCAGAATGAGTCGGCCAGAGAAGCAGCCCTATAACCGACAGGAGTATTGATATGTGAAACGTCTTTCGGATGTATCAAATATAAGTAACGCTTCAAAAATAACTTGTGCTTTTAACTTGCTCTTTTAGTCGTATCCTGCGTTATGAAAAGCCTCATTTAGCGCTGCTATACTTCGTTTTTCATGCCTTGGCTACGACCAAAATAGCTGCGCTAAGATCAACAACTTATTTTTTCATCCTTACTAAGGAAACTGCTTTCCGCGCGAGGGATAGGAGTGGTATTAAGTGTGCTGCATGGCGAGTGAGTGCGCCTGTTGCGGGGGCGGCCCAGAGGTAGCCACCGCAACAGGCAGCAACGAACCGCCAGGCAGTGCGCTTAATAGGAACGGATAGCCCGGTGACCGCAGTAAAAAGGGGGAGAACCCGTAGAGACCTTATAGCATAAGGTCTATTTTGCCGAACCAATTATATAGTGTACGAGAGTATAATATCCCTTTTTATTGCGGGTACGCGCCCTGCTAAACAGTTAGGCATAAGACAAAAATTAGGCTTAGATGCCCAAAATCCGTCAAGGTTTAGTGACTAAGCTATGAATAAACGTCTATAATTTGGTTTTAGATAGCCACCCAAAATTTAAACCGTGCGCCGTCCCTCAGTGCGAACGGTATTTAAGTCTTTTCATTATTAAATACTGAACATGTCTGGTTTGACTTATTACAAGGTCGATCAATTCCAGAATTTCCCTACGATCCGCTTGGGCGATATCGAAGTTTTCGAACAGATGATCGCAAAGCATAAGCCGGATCACCTTTTTGTTAGTAAGGTGAGCGAAAGCGTTAGTAGTGGTGAGAAGGATCTGATCGGTCGAGATAAAGCCGTTGCGAAAGAAGTTACTCTTTTAGCTTTCACGGTTAACAACTTGATCTATACAGTTAACAGCAATGGCTTTGAATCTTTGGAAGATGCGAAAGACGCATCAAATAAGGGTTATGCTGCTGGAGACGATTTCTACGCTGCCAAAGAGGGCAACTTTGTTGATAAGGAAGAATATGACCTTTGCAAAGCGGCTGGATTTGGTACGAACCGTGTAGAGTACTTGAAGGCGAAAAGCAGCGATTTTGTTGGTGCTTACCGCAAATTAGAGCAAGCGTATATTGAAGGTCGCATCAGTGATGATCAATACAAGGAGTTGAAGAAATTCGGCAATGACGCGCGGATCTATGAAGTAGCGGGTAAAAACGAATTTGAGAGCTACGAAGAGTTCGAGAACGCTTTTGTAAGCGGTTTCGTGAAAGCGGATGCCGATGCTGGTGCGGGTAACTACCGTGCGGCTTTAGAAAAAGGTTTTGCTGATTCTAAGAGCTACTACAGTGCCGTTGCTGGTGATTTCGATACACCGGATGCTTTCGAAGCAGCTAATGCGGTCGGAATCAATAACCGCGAAGAATTCGAACGCTACCAGTCTTTCAATACGACCAAAGAGAACCACGGTTTCCGTACGATGGAGCAAACCAACTTGTTCTTGATGTTATCAGAACTATCTGATGACTCACAAGTAGGTGTGGATCGCATCTGGGAAATGGTAAAAGACGCCGAAACGAACATCCAAGCTTCTAATAATGAAGATGACGGCAAGAGCTTCTGGGATCGTCCGATCATCCAGTTGTTCAACCGTTCTAAGTCGCCTTCTTGGTACACCACTTCTTTCAAAGACATTGTTGAGTTGAAAGTATTTTTGATCTCTAATGATCAAGTGGCCGACTTAGGTTACTATGATGCGGATACTGAAGTGTTCACTCGTGGTGCCGAAGGTGTTACTGTAGCAGCAGAGGCTACGGCCGATGCGGATGCAGATGCTGGTACGGATACGGAAGAAGCAGCAACTGCTGAATAATAATGAAAAGCGGTAGATCGGATACAGCAAAGTACACTTTCTACCTACTGTAGGAAGGAGCGAGCTGATTCTGTTTAAGATTCAGCTCGTTTTCTTATTCCTTAGTATGATTGCCCCCCTGAATTTGTTCCAATCACTATTCTACTCCATTTCTTTTCTTCCCACCACCTATTTGTTTTAGCCTAGCTTTTGTTGGGCTGATCGGTCATTACGGCGGGATTTAAGCTACTCGCATTGAATCCCTACAGAAGAGGAATGACTTGAAATGCAATCAAAGAAATCATATACGACAAGAATTGATCTGTTGTATTGAACCTAAAAATCAAAACAAACCCATGAACAAGTTTCACAGCTCTATGGTAGTGCTTATCCTGGCACTTTTTACAGGATTATTCATCGCTTGTGAAGAGGATGATAACGATAATGATCTTGGTTTAACATCTACTTGCGATGTTAGCAACTCTTTGGAAGATAAGTACAAAGAAGATGCGATCCGCTTGGCTTTACGCCAGCAAACAGCGGGTACCGGACCAGCTTCTGATCAGATCTTGATTCCACCAGCATTGATCGACCGTATGGTTGCTGCTTTAGCTGCGGTTGATAACTCTGAGTACAGCTACAGAGATACTGTAGTTAGCATTTATGAGATCCACACTTTGGATTATCCTGATTTCTACACCTTGACTTTAGAAGTTGATACTGCTGAGGCTTGGGTGAAAGAATGGGCAGAAGGTAGCCGCTTAACAGGCAATGCTGATGTAGATGCTTTAATGAACACTTACGGATTGGATGTAGGTAATTTCATCACGCTTTCTTTAGGTAGTGTAGCTGTTGTTTCTTCTACGGATCCTTTGAACATGGTCGGCTTAGGTAATGCTTTCTCTAGCATTCCTGGTGTTGTCAGCGCGGATGCAGGTGGCGAAGTTGGTGACGGTAATGATATTACTGTTGTTGATAATGGCACTTATATCGAGTTGACTTATAGCGTGGGTTACGATAGCCCATTAGCTCCTGGCGATTGTACTGGTGAGTGCGACTATCGTCGTTACTGGGCTTTCCAAGTATCTGACGCTACTTGCGCGGTCGACTTTGTTGATCGTTATGGTGATCCTGCACCTTGATAAAATAGTTGATCTATAATAAGAGATGGAAGTGCCTGATGATTCCAAAATTGGCACTTCCTTTTCTTTAGAATACGCTACTAACGCTCCTTTGTCTGTAGAAAAGTGCAAAAACATTAGCACGCTCAAATAGTCTATCCATGGCTGACTCAAGCAAAAGCTCGACCTCGTCTGATAATACGGCGAAAGACAATAAGAAAAGACTGACCAAGCAACGCATGCGCTTCATCTTGATCGCTGTTCTTGCTGTTTTACTCTTACTTTTCGCTTCCTATAATACGAATCCGGTGGCCATCACCCTGCCTTTCACACAAGTGGAAGTGGGTTTGTTCTGGGCACTTTTCGCTTCGGCATTTCTTGGTGCGGCTGTTGTGCTATTGAATATGCTCCCTACAAGACTAAGAAATAACAAGCTCATCGCTACGCAAACAGAGCGCATCTCTAAACTGGAGAAACTTTACGAAGCCTCGCTGGTCAAGAACGAGATGTATGAAAAAAGCCTGACTGAGCAAAGTGGAGCCGCGACAAGCACTAGAGCGGAAAATGTCGCTTGATTTGATCAGTACCTGAAGGCGTCAAAGCTTGGGTGCATAAACTGTCAGATCTGCATTGATAAGAAAGAAACATCGCCCTAATATAGAGTGACCCTTTTCGGGCTGCTCGTCTCTTTGCATGTGTGGGTACTATAATACCCTTCATACATGCTTTGTAAGAAAACATCGAGATAAACAATTAATCATCTTGTAACTTCCGGATCAAGTACTTTTCAAGAGCATGAGAAAGACCGGACGGAACGTTACCCAACGCTCATTGTAATAATGAAGATTTTCAAACCTTTGAGTTGTTTGACACTAACACTGCTATTGCTTTGCAGTGTATGGGCAAGTGCACAGCACGCTACAGTAGTATACAACTACGAGCGCAACTACTTCAACGAAAACCAACCTTTACCAGCTGAAACCAATATGATTTTCAGCGGTGGTATACCAGGTGATGTGAACATCGTAGAGGTAGAGCTATATCGCGGAGGCGATGACAAAAAGAAAAACCCACTGTACACGGCTACTTGGAAACGCCCGCACGGCAACCAAATGGATGTGTTCTCTACTCCAGTGAACTACAAATTACACAGTGGTAACAGCTACGACGTTCGTCTGAACTACTTCCGTAGCTTAACAGAAGCGGAGCGCGAGTACTTGAAAACTCGTTTGTTCCAAACCTTAGACGCTTACATCCTTTCTTCTTTAGAAGTGAATAAGCGCAACATTCGCATGCTTAAGCCAAGCAAGCGCATCATGTTGGATCTGAACAGCATTGTTGAAGACGCATTGTCTGTTTACCGCAGCCGCTCTGAAGTGGGCTTCGACGGTTTCTCGGATGTAGTGAAAAACCAATTGCGTCAGATCGAAGATGCGGATCTTAGCCGTGGTAAGTTTTTAAGCATTGCCGACAAAAAGCGCAATGCCAAAGCCATGTACGCCAACAAATTGTTGGAAGACTTGATGAAAGTCGTTCGCAACGAAACAGAGCAGTACTTGAACAGTGACCTAATGCTGATCAGCGATACCAAAATGGTTGATGATTATAGCGTTGAGAAAACACCAGGATCTTTGTCTTTGAATGTAGGTTATGGTGGGGTACACTTCGCAGGTGGCTTCAATGATTTAGACTATGGTTCTGCACCATTTGTAGGAGTATCTGTACCATTCGGTCGCAAAGCATTCTCTCGCTTCTTGGGCAATAGCTCTTTAAGCATCGGTGCTATGGTCACCAATATGGAAAACGCTGCTGGCGAAGAAGTAACAGGCCCGATCATCAAGCGCCCAAGTTATGTGGCTTTAGGCTATAAACTATTCAAATTCGTTCGTTTGAACGCAGGTGCTTCTTTCACAGAAGTTGCTGGAAGTAATGGTGATGGTCTAAGTAATGTAAGCGTTCGTCCATTCGTAGGCATCAGCGCGGAAGTCAATCTTTCTATCTCTTTCGGAGATAAGTAAAAACAAGCTAACTATTTAGGTGGGCTATTTTATTGTGAAAATTGCTTGACCTAAACAGTTACAATTCAAGAAAGACTAAGAAAGAACATGAAATCAATAACAGCTTATATAAAACTGCTCCTCTTCGTTCTGTGTTGCACGATCGCGATAGACGCTGCCGCACAGCAAAACTTCTACAAATACCGTTTAGGTGTAAGTGGAGGTATGATGAATTACTGGGGCGATCTGACCGATGACTATCCGCAGATCAAGAACTATATGCAGTTAGGCTATGGCGCGCACTTAGAAAGAAGCTACGGCAAAACACTGGGCTTGCGCTTGGCCTACAACAAAGGGACGATCACCTATAATGATCGAACGCTAGGATGGAATGACGAGTTTCTGACCGATAGTGAAAACTTTGATCGTTCTCTGAACTTCGAAACCAAATTGCATGATGCTTCTGCTACTTTGGTATTCTATCCGGATAACGATAAACTATTGAGTGATCGTGCTTTCATTTCACCTTACTTCTTAGCTGGTTTCGGCTTCACCTGGTTCGATGTATATGGTGATTTGGAAGATGAGAATGGTGATGCTTACAATTACAGCTTCCCTGGTGAGATAGATCAGGACGGTGAGTTTGAAACGGACTTACGCGAAGCCAATATCGAAGGAGCGAGTTATGACCGTCGTGCGATGCATGTGCCAGTAGGTTTAGGTCTGAAATTCCGCTTAAGCGATCGTTGGAACTTCAACTTGGAAACAACAGCTAAATATGCGTTAACAGACTATTTGGATGATGTTAGCGAAAGAGGCAATAGCGACAAGTGGAACCGTGATGTTTACATCTACTCCAACGCTTCTTTGAACTACAATTTCGGTCTGAAGAAAAGAACCTTCAAAACGAATCCGATCATCGCTGACGAATTCGCACGTTTGAATTATGCGGATTCACTAGGCTATAACATCGGTGGTGCAGCAGATGCCGCAGCTGCGAAAGCAGCCGCTGAAGCGACAGCAGAAGATGATATAGTGAGTGCACGTAAAATGCGTAAACTAGCGAAAAAGCAGGCTCGTGCGGATCGCAAATCTGCGAAAGAAGCAGAGAAAATCGCTCTTGCGAACTGCTTGGCGACTTGCGAAGGCTTAGAGAAGAAGAAAGACCGTAAGGCTTGTAAGAAAGCTTGTAAGAAAGACGGTGAATACATCGCGCCTCAAAATGGTGCAGCGAAAGTCGAAGAAGAAAACAAAGGAGTTGAATCACCTATTGATGAAATGCTGGAAGAGCAAGAGGCTCGCGAAGCGGCTTTAGATTCACTACAACAAGTAATGAATAAAGAAGCGGAAATTCGTCGTGAAACAGGTGAAGTACCAGCTACACCAATAGTAGATGACACACCTGGACAGTCTTTGGCACCTACTTATATGCCAGCACCAACGCCTGTATACGCACCAACAGCTGCACCTGCTAGCGGACCTTCTGCTGGAGAAACGCAAAACAGCATGCGTTCTCAGTCTAATGAGCGTGAGATCCAAGATCTTAAAATGCAATTAGAACTCATGAAGGTACGCCAAGAGTTAGGTGTAGGTAATACGCCTGCTACTTCACCCGCACCAGTAATGGAAAGTGGAGATGCGGCTACAGATGCCCGCATTGAAATGTACCAAATGGAGATCGACCGTCTTCGTCAGGAGGCTAGCGACAATAAGATCATGGGTAAATTAGAAGTGATCGAGAAGCAGCTGGACTTGATGAACCAAGGCGGAGGTAAAGAAGTGATCATCGAAAAAGAGATCATTATCGAAGGTGGTAATGAAACAGAAGTACAGAAGGAAGTGATCCTTCAAAAAGGTAAAGGAGGAGAGTCTGTTAAAGAAGTGATCATCGAGAAAGAAGGTGCTTCTAATGAAGAGATCGAGCGTTTGAACAAGCGTATGGAAGAATTGCAAGAACTCATTAAAGAGTTAGAGCAAGGAAACGCTGGTGATAGCAACGATGTAAAAAAAAAACAGTAGAATCAACTCCTCAGCCGATAATTAACAATATATCGGAACAGTATGATGATGCCGCTTTGCGTTCAGAACTATCTGAACTTAAAGCGGCTTTGTCGAATCTGAACTCGACGAATGCAGGTTTAGAATCAGAGATCGGCACTTTGCGTAAAACCATTGTTGATATGGAACGAACGCTGATGGCAATGGAAGCTCGGTTAAAAACTTTGCAGAACAGCAATGGCACTACGACTTACACCCCTGTTCCAGTGCCTAGTCCGACTCCCGCCCCAGCTCCCGCACCTGTATACAGAGAACAGACAAGGACTGGCAGCACAACGGTTTTGGATCGTACGTATAATAGTGGTGGTTATGTTCCTGGTCCGAATGATATTTTCCTAGGAGAAATCAAATTCAATGATTCGAATACAAGGCCAGTTACAACTACAACATCCACGATCACAACTACTAGAATCACAAACCCAAGTAGCATTCATTCGATTTACTTTGATAAGAACTCAGCTGTAGTAAAAAAGACAGAACAACGTAAAGTCAATGCTGCGGCTGATGAGTTGCGTTTGTATGCAGGTGCCAGAGCACAACTATCCGGCTATACGGATCGTACGGGTGATGCGAGCTACAATATGAGCTTGTCGAAACAACGTGCCGAAGCGGTTAGAGCTAAGCTCAATAGCCTTGGTATTGCAAGTGACCGTATTTCGGTTTACCACTATGGAGAAGAAGATTCTTCGCTGGAGGTTTCGGATCCAGATGCACGAAGAGTGGATATTCTGATCCAGAAGTAAAAGAGACCTTAAAAACAGTGACCTTTTTTCAGTGTAAGGCGTCTAATTAATGTGTTTTAATGGAATAGAGTAGAAATCCAAATTTTAGATACTATTCTATCCATTCTCCCCAAGATTTTAACTTTATCCCTGTAATTTAATTATTGTCATGGCACAATTTGAAAGAGAAAGCATTATGAAACGCATCATGAGTGTAACCCCAAAGCACTTATTGATCGGTTTCTTATGCTTCATTTTGTTTGTCACTATCGTCAATGTATTGAGTGGTGACAACGACAGACGTGCGCGTCATTGCAAACATGCGAAAAATGAAGCGCATACGACCAAGTGCAAAAAGCACAACAAAGGAAAAGCTGGTGCTATCGAAGGTATCAAGAAGTCAGTTAATGATGCGGTTGATAAGACCGGAGAAGTAGTTGGTGATGTAGTCGATAAAACCGGCGAAGTGATCGGAGATGCAGTTGACAAAACCAAGGAAGTAGGTAGCGAGACACTAGCTGTTGTAACAGGAGATGGCGAAGCGGAGGCAGTTACTGAGGAAGCGACGGAAGAAGCGGAAGCGTTGGCTGAAGAAACAGAAGCAGCAAGCGAAGAAGCGACAGAAGAAGCAAAAGCAGTAATTGGAGAAGCGGAAGCAGCATCTGGAGAAGCAATAGCAGAAGAAGAAGCTGAGGCTGAGGAAACGGAAGCAGTAGCGGAAGAAACCACAGAAGAAGCGGAAGCAGTAACCGAAGAAACGACAGAGGAAGTAGCAACTACTCAAAAAATCGTTTCTACTAAGAAAGTGGTTAAGGAAGAAGCTGCTGTTGCGGCTGCTCCTGCACCAACAACTGCTGTAGCTCCAAGTGCAAGCGGTACAACCGTAACGACTCCTAATGGTGAAACCATCACGATCAACATTAATGTTCAGGCACCTGCTGCGGGTTCTGCTGGCGCTGCTACGGTAGCCGCTGCACCTGCTCCTGAAAAGTCGGAGGCTGAAAAAGAAAAAGAAGCTTGGATCGATAGTCAGATCGAAGAGCTAAGTAAGCAGTTGGAATTATTGAAGAAGATGCGCACTGGCGAGTAATTTTTAAATAGTTACCAATAAGCTGCCCGATGTTTGGGGCATCGACTTAAGCTATAAGCAAAGCCCGTTACGGTATATCCGTAACGGGCTTTTTTGTTTTATCACATATGCTGTTCGCCCCAGCTTTTCATGCTCTTGATAATGGGCATTAAAGATTCGCCTACTTCAGTAAATGCATATTCCACTCTGGGTGGTATTTCAGCAAATATGGTTCTGCTTAGAATACCATCGGTTTCTAATTCGCGGAGTTGCTTGGTGAGCATCTGTTTACTGATGCCGTCTATACCTCTTTGCATGGCTCCGAAACGGTTCACCCCATTAGAAATAAGAAAGAGAATAATAGGCTTCCACTTGCCCCCGATCTTGCGCATGGTGAAGGTGACCGGGCAGTCTTGAAATTTTAACGATTTTTGATTTTCCATGATTGATCGCTAAGTGTCTGTTTATCAGTATTAGTCACTATTTAATGACTATGTTTGTTTTTTATAACTACTTGCCATTAATAGACAAATGTAGATAATTTGCGGCTAAACAAAACAATTAAGGTTTATGTACACCATAACAGATAACAGCATTCAAAACACATTGAATGACTTGCACAGGCAATCAAGTAATGAAATGCCCAAGATCATGAAGGGCTTGGCGAAAGGCATTTTCCGCAAATTGCGGCCTGAAGATTTAGGGGAGGCTTTTATTGCGATAACGCGTAAGCAGGGAGAGTTCATCTACGACTTGCTGCTGAGACGAAACGCGAAAAACATTGTAGAGTTCGGTACTTCTTTTGGAATCTCTACGATCTACTTAGGAGCTGCCGCTAAACAGAATGACGGTCAGGTGATCACGACAGAGCTGCTGGCGAATAAATGCCGAGTAGCGGAGCAGAATTTTGAACGAGCGGGTTTATCAGATGTCATTGAACTGAGAGAAGGGGATGCTTTGGAAACACTAAAAAAAGACCTTCCTAAAAGCATTGACTTTTTACTGTTAGACGGCTGGAATGAATTGTACTTGCCGCTTTTAAAGCTCCTAGAACCTTTCTTTAAAAAAGGCACGCTGATCTATACGGATAATGCCTCTTTCAGAAGTGCGAAACCTTTATTGGAATACTTTAAAGGCAACGAGTCTAAATACAAATCTTCTCGCCTTTATGATGAGAAGGGTGGTTCTGAGTTGACGGAGTATATTGGTTAAATTAGACCTGAGACTTCGTGCTAATGCGGAGGTGATTATTTCGAAAACACCACTCTTTCAAATAGAAAAGCCGACAACCTTATTGCTAAGGTGTCGGCTTTTATGGTTTTTCACTTAAGCTTTTCTTCGTGTAGCTTCGTGTTCTTCTTTCTTCGTGGCAAATGAATTTTAGTATTCAAGATTCTTGCTGACCACAAAGAACCAAGTGCACAAACAGGCACAAAGGATCATTGAAGAAGTATAGGCTAAGAGTACCTTAGAAGCTGATTACTTCTTCAAACCGATCTCGCGTAGACGCTCATCTAGGTACTCACCAGCGGTCATGTCTGAATAAGCCTTAGGGCGATCATCAGAGATGCATGAGTTCAAGCAAGTCAAGTCCATTTCTGAACGTGGGTGCAAGAAAAATGGAATAGAGTAACGAGAGCTACCCCACTTTTCGCGTGGCGGGTTCACTACGCGGTGTGTAGTAGACTTTAAGCGGTTGTTGGTTAAACGCTGTAACATATCACCTACGTTCACTACGATCTCACCTGGTCCTGCATTGATCGCTAACCACTCATTGTCTTTGGTCAACAACTGTAGACCATCCGCACTCGCTCCGATCAATAAAGTGATCAAGTCGATGTCTTCATGTTGCTCTGCGCGGATCGCGTTCTTAGGCTCTTCGGTGATGGGCGGGTAGTGGATCGCGCGTAAGATGCTGTTACCATTCTTGATCTTCGCATCGAAGTAATCTTCTGGTAGCTCTAGGTAAACAGCGATCGCACGTAGCAAGTGGTTACCACTCTCTTCGAATTTCTCATAAGCCGAACGTAAAGTAGGACCGAAAGAAGGACGCTTGTCCACCATGATGTTGTTGGGGTACTCGTCTTTGATCGGATCTTCGTCTGTTACGGTTTGACCCCACTGGTAGAACTCTTTCAAATCAGGTGCGTCACTGCCTTTGGCATGCTCGCGACCAAAAGAAGTATAACCACGCTGACCTGCTAATTCTTTGTCTTCGTAGCTGTATTTGGTATCTACATCTAAAGAGAAGAACTGCTTCACTTCATCGTATAGATTGTCGATCTCGGCTTGTGATAGACCGTGGTTTTTCACTTTTACGAATCCCCACTCCTCATAGGCTTCGCCCAATTGTTTAACGAAAGCGCTTTTCTGTGCCGCGTCTCCGTCGCGGTATTGTGCTAAATCAACCGTTGGTATTGTTTTCATAAGACCTAGGATAACTATTTTAAATAGAAAAATGTTAATAGCAGAATATCAATCCCATTAACCCTACAAAGATAAGCAATACAAATTTTAGTGCGACACAGCCCAACAAGCAACCCAATCGAATGTAGAGACCCGATTTATCGAGTCTCCCGTCGAGCAGATAAAAACGGGGGATGAATACAATGATGGAATGATTCGCCCGTCGAGCAGATAAAAACGGGATGTTTCAATTACATGTCAGCTGTCCCGTCAAGCTGCCGTTGCCACAGCGGGCCGCGTTAGGGATAGTAGTGGTTATGAAGCCGCTGAATGCGCCCTGTTTGGCGGCGTAGCGGGGCTGATCAGAGGAAGACACCGCTACGCCTGCCAAACAGCAGCAGGCAGCGGCTGAATTTGAACGGATAGCCCGACCCGCAGTGAAAGGCTGCGCTTTTATTAGACCCGAGACATGAGACTCGAGACATGAGATTTTCGTGCAGTACGCCGATTTTTATGACGGGTAAAAGCGCAGCCTTTTATTGCGGGGAACGCCCAATGGATAAGAATTTTGAATGTTTGAATGACGAATTTTGAATGGAAGCTGCCCCATACAAAAAGCCCCTTGCGTATCGTCAAAAGACGAAAACACAAGGGGCTTCGATGAGAAGACATCATGCTTTAGGCTTAGCTCTCATCGATCATTTTGTCGATATCGGCTTGCCCTTGGAGGTTGTACCAATCTATGTTGCGCGATAGGTACATGACGCCTGCCAAGAAGACGAACAAGCCGATGCTGCCCATGAGCAGGGCGTAATCTTGCAGTTGTAAGAGCGAATATAAGAAACCGTATAAGCCCAGTAATGTGATGCCCATGACCAGGGTGAGGCGGTTGCTTTTGAAGATGGTTTTGCAATAGAGCGTGATCATGGCCACGATGCTGGCCGTGGCGATGAAATACGCATTATTGAAGTTAATGTGCTCGGATATGGAAAGGAGCAGTAAGTAGAAGACGCAGAGCGCGATCCCCACCAGCAAATATTGCAGAGGGTGTATGCGGGTGCGGTTGAGGATCTCTACGAAGAAAAAGCCGGTGAAGGTGAGGAAGATGAACATGATGGCGTACTTGGCCGATCGGTTGGTCTTGGAGTATTGGTCCACGGGGCGGATCATCTTTACCCCAAAGGCGGAATGATTGATCTTATGCGCTTTTTTCTTCCATTGCTGGGGGTAGTTGCGGTTCAGGTGCAGGATCTTGTAGTTGGCGTTGAAGCCTTCCTTATTGGTCACGTGATCATCTGGTATGAAGGCACCGTCAAAGCTGGGGTCGGGCCAGTCTGATTTTATATTGACCAGCGTTTCTTTACCCAATGGCACAAAGTTGAGCGCTTGGCTACCATTCAGATCCAAGTCGAAATTGAAGTTGTATTTGCCGGCACCTTCTCCTTCTTTGCCATCACCACTGGCATTTTGACCAATGGGTACGCGTACGGATACGCCAGAACCCAGCACATCATTGGTCGCTATGCCCGGCTCGAATACCTTATTGCTGTCGTTCCACTTGAGCTGGATGTTCTCGTTGATGCCGCGCATATCGGGTATACCCACAGATAGGAAAGCTTGATCCCATTGCACATTGGCGGGGTCCAAAGCCAGCTCTTCGGCACTAGGAGCCTCGAAGTTGCCCGCGAAATTGAGTTTGGTATTATAGAGCACCGCCTCATAAATACCCCGCGCTCTGATGTTAGGGTTCAGGTCGCCTGATATATTGAGTTGCTCGGGCAAGAAGTGCGCGTACTCGGTCACCTCCATGATCTCGCCATCATCCTTGAAGTAACGCTTGTACGGAATACTGAGAATAGGACCGGAAACCAATTGCTCATGTCCCCATTTGCTAGAGATCTCTTGAATGGCTTGATCCTGTCGGTGCTGTCGTTCGTAGATCAGAGAAGAGATCATGCTGGAAGGTATGATCAAAGCCAAGATCAGAATACCAATAGAAAAAAGCTTGACCGTTACCGAACGCTGTGCCCAATGGTTAATGCGCTGCAAGTTACCCGGTTCTTTTTCTTTCTTATTGGGCCTTCTATTGCCATTATTACCGCCATTGTTCGAATTCGGATTCTTAGGGGGCGGGGGAGGGGGTGTTTTTGATTGATCTGACATAAGCGGAATTTTATTCCTATGAATTTGCTATCTGTTACACCTCTTGTGGGTTTGGGTTCATTAGCACATCAGCACACTAAAGAATTAGCACATTAGACAATCAGCCTCATTAGCACAAGTTCAATGAGTCAATTACCAATTTGAGAATTTGAAAATGATAGGAATGCGCATATCCATTTTCAAATTGTCTCATTGCCAAATTTTCAAATTGAACTCGTTCATCAGCACACTAAAGAATTAGCACATTAGACAATCAGCCTCATTAGCACAAGTTCAATGAGTCAATTACCAATTTGAGAATTTGAAAATGATAGGAATGCGCATATCCATTTTCAAATTGTCTCATTGCCAAATTTTCAAATTGAACTCATCGTTTACTCCAGATCCGCGTATTCAAATTCAGCTCATCCACTACTGACAAAAGCTGGTCGATCTCTTCCAAGAACAGCTGAATGTTCTCGCTATGCTCCAAAGGCTTATCCAGTTCAATACCATCGTCAATAAAATCGCCCGGCCAGCTGATCATCACATTCACCCTTGAGTTGACAAAAGATACGTACAAACTCGTGTCAAAACGTTGGCACAGATACATGAAACGCTCCATCAAAGACAAAGACAAGATGTAGCGTGCTTCCACCTGATCGGTGCTATACAGCTCGAAAAATTCATCAAAATCAGGGTTCTCTAAGACCACCTTTTCGATCTCGTGCCCGCCCGTCATCGTAGTCGTCTCACTCAGCTGCATGCCGAAAATGCGGAGCCCGGAATGCTTGTTAATCGTATTGGGCGGATGCATGATCGTAATGCCATTGAAGTGCTTATGAAAATCAGCACTAAAATGAATGCCCTTAAAGACCTGTACCGTCTTGCTATTCTTACCCGATCCCGTTTTGTGTTTCGCGTCCACCTCGGCACAAATAATATCC
>JAHDGT010000532.1 GCA_020631675.1 Bacteroidota bacterium | reverse complement strand
ATGTTTTTGCTTTTATCCCTACAACAAGGCGGTATAAGAAATGTTTAAACTGCCTTGTTGATCAACTCAAAATATGTAAGAGCGTATTGATGATCTTGGAGGACATCACTCGTAGGTTTTCCTGTGAGTTCAGCTCTAAATTGCGTTCCTGTTCGTACTGGTTCCACTTCTGGTGTAAGGCGATGATCTGATTGGTGTCTTCTGCTTTTGTGCTGTGTTCTAAGAGCAGGTCCAAGCATTCATCTACATGATTGGTGGTGATCAGCTTTCGGGCTTTTTGCTTAATAGAATCGGGTAAGTCCAGGCTGTCCGACAAGGCTTTCCGAGCCGCTTCTTTATCGATCAAGAGGTCTGCGATTTCCGACTGTTGCAGATTGGGTTTATTATCCAGTGCTTCATCCGTATTGCCCATCGCATCTCCGAAAGTCTGCGGGAAAAAGATGGTTTGAATGACAAAAGGCAGAATAATGATCAAAGAACCCGCCAGCACATAAATAGGATGCATCTTAATAGCAGGCTGTACTAAAATGACCAGGATCAATAAGCCCAAATAGATCAGCTTTCTTTTATTGGTACGCTGCGTTTGGTACAGCCAGTGGTATACCAGCGGACTGATCGCTACCAACAGCCACAGCCAGGCATAAATGCCATAGCTGCCGTATTTGCCGCCATAACTCTGCATACCGATCAATAAAATCAAAATGCCTGTTAAAATAAATGTACCTATTTTTAGCTTCATTGGTCTTATGGAACTATAAATTTTAAGTAATCGAACACAAGACGATCCTGAGGCTTTGTTTAAAGATTCTCCGTGTAGCTTTGTGTCCTTCTTTCTTTGTGGTAAAATGTTCGTCAAGCTGTGTATTTGCTGACCACAAAGAACTAAGAACACTAAGGAGCACAAAGTTTTTTACGACGTCTAACAAAGGGTATCTTTAAACTGCCTCACTTACTCAAATCCCTTAAAGTCGGCAAAAACTGATTCTTGGTCAGATGCTCCAAACCCTGATAAGCCGAAATGCTGATCTGCTCAGCTTCTTCATGCTCCAATTTACTGAATTCATAGATCAATACCGTACAATCATGCGCATCGGTATAAGGAAACTGCTTGTAAGCATCTGCAATAGTGTTAAAGCCGCTACGTAAAAAATACTCGGCTTCATCCAGACTCATTTCTTTTTCTGATTGTACAAAAGGTTCCGCACTAACAATGAAAACCAAAATGCGGTAGCGTCCTTCTTTGGCATAGAATAATGCCTTCAAATAATCCATTAAAGAAAAAGAAGATTTTGTGTCGGTACCCGGAGCCTCCCAACGTTCAGGTACGGGGTACGGACTAACATCCGTTTTGATCTTTTCTACACGGGTCACTAAAGCAAATCCCTTAGGCACCTGAAAATAAGAACGCTCATGATAGCCACAACCTGTCAGTGATTGATCTAAAACCTGACTTACATCATATAGGCTATTACTGTTCGTGAAGAACGAGGCATCTAACAAATAACGGGCTGAGGCCTTAGGGGGCGGAAATGGAAAAGCAGGCATGAGATCAGGAGATTCAATAGGACTTACCACATGCTTGGTGCCTTTAACAGCTTTAGCCCCCTCTCTCACTTCGTGAACCTTTAGGTTTTCAGTAGTTGGTTCATTGTCTGGCTCTTTATCTATCATCGGACGAAGGACCTCAACAAACTCCCCACGCTGTATCCGCACATCTTCTACCAGATCCCATTGTAATTCAGAATCCCCCCATGCGATATCATCCGGAAAATCAGCACCATAAAAACCACAATTTGAATTGCCGCTATTACTACTGACCGATTTTAAAGCTTTCAAGCTCGCTTTTCTGTCGCGAAAACTAGTAGGAAAAGTATTGATGAAATGCTGCATCAACGCACTACCACCTTGTGATAAAAAACGATCATTGTCATTAAAGATGGCTAAGTTGTATTCTGGTAAGGTGTGGTCGTTCAACAAAGCCAAGCGTTCACTTAACACAGCTACATCAGCTTCTTTTTTACCGATCGACTGAACATCAAAAATAGTGGTGGTCAATACCGATGAAGCAGTTTGATTAAAAGCATCCAATTCATCCAAAGCGATCAATTCTTCTTTATAGCATTTCTTTTCCTTCACCGTGGCATTTACGGGTACTATATAATCACCCGTTTTATCGTGGTAGGTGTAGCCCGCATAGATCAGAATCAACTCATCAGCTCTGGTATCATGCATTTCTTGCAATGAGTAGATCATTAGATCGCGATCCAAATTTTCTTCTATAATTACCTCGTAACCCATTTCTGTGAACAGATCCGCCAGCTCGTAAAACTGCTCTCTGGATACTTCAGGAGATGCCACCTCCTCATATTGATCATTAATGATGAACTTCGCCAAAAGTGCTTCTCGCTGTCCGAAAACAGCTGAACTAGATATCAGAAGGAGGCAAAAAATCAGGCTGTGCCGTAAAATAATAAAGCAAGATTTCATACAGTGTATTTGGTTGATCGGTAGTGGATTTAAAGATACAATAGTTTGATGTGCTAATGTTAATTATTTGGGCGCATGCCCGCAATAAAAAGGGTGCATTGTGCTATCGCAGGATAGTTTATTAGTACGGCAAAAAAGACGTTATGATATAACGTCTCTACGGTTCAACCCCTTTCTACTGCGGTCACCGGGCTATCCGTTCCTATTAAGCGCGCTGCCTGTCGGTTCGTTGCTGCCTATTGCGGTGGCTACCTCTGGGC
>JAHDGT010000038.1 GCA_020631675.1 Bacteroidota bacterium | reverse complement strand
GAAATGAAAACAGTCTTGATTTTTGCTTCTTTGCATCAAGGCAAAGAAGAATAGGGTTAACTTGCATATATAGGTTGTTTAAAGATTGATCTTAATGTAATTATTGGAATAGGATGAAAATAGAATTGAAACAAGAGAAAGATTTAAAGTTTATACCACTAAAAGACGAGCTATTAAAGAGGTATGGTATCTCAGATAAGGTAGAGTTGATTTTAGAAGAAGACTATTTCATAGTCAGACCAGTAAGAAAAGTGAGAGATGGATGGGAGGAAGCCTTTAAAAGAATGGCAGAAAATGGCGATGATGAATTGATATTGGGTAATGACTTATAACTATTGAAGTATACAAAGCTACCGCTTTGTATACTTCCGCCACTTCTCCACTACCGCTTCCATATCTTCAGGCAACGGACAGTTAAACTCCATCTCTTCACCCGTTGTCGGATGCACAAAACCAAGGGTCTGCGCATGTAAAGACTGTCTGCTGATCAACTTAAAACAATTGTCAACAAACTGCTTGTATTTGGTATAGATCGTACCCTTTCTGATCGTATCCCCACCATACTTCGCATCCGCGAACAAAGGGTGGTTTTTATACTTAAAATGCACGCGAATCTGGTGCGTTCTACCCGTTTCCAGTCTACACTCGATCAAGGTTACATAGCCAAAACGCTCCAAGACTTTGTAGTGCGTAATGGCATGTTTGCCCATATCCCCATCCGGGTATACATCCTGTATTTGGCGGTAGCGCAAGTGTCTGCCAATGTGCCCGGTAATCGTACCCTGATCCCCTTCCACATCGCCCCATACCAAGGCCACATACCTACGTTTTACCGTATGATCGAAGAACTGCTTTGCCAAGTGCGTCATGGCGGTTTCAGACTTCGCGATCACCAATAAACCCGTCGTATCCTTATCAATACGATGCACCAAGCCAGGGCGCATTTCCGCCTCAATACTGTTTTTTCTAATAGGCAGTTGTTGGAAATGGTGCATCAATCCCTGCACCAAAGTACCCGTATAATTCCCCACACCCGGATGCACCACCAAGCCCGCAGGCTTATTCACGATCATCAGATCATCGTCTTCATAGACAATGTCCAGATCCATCGGCTCAGCCTTTAACTTGCCCTCCAAAGGAGGCTTAGGCAGAACGATCACGATCTCATCATTGGGGCGCACTTTGTAGTTCGACTTCACCGCTTTGCCATTTACCAACACACAACCCGCCTTAGCAGCAGCCTGTATCTTGCTTCTGCTTTTTCTAATGCGATCCAATAAGTACTTATCAATGCGCAAAAGCTCCTGCTTAGGATCCACCTTCACCCGGAAATGCTCGTGAAAAGCTTCATTATCTTCCCCGATCACGGCTTGCTCTTGCTCTAACGAGTCATTTGCTTGAGCTTCCAGCTTATCTTTTGATTCTTCCAACATCATAGCGCGAAGTTCCACATTTATGGCTTAATATCCTATCTCAATATCCGCACTTCTTCGAGCTTCCAACATTCTTGGCTTTCCTTGAAGATCATTATGCACCAATACGTCACTAAAACCAATTTTTTGCACCATAGTCGCGGTTTCATAAGCATACCTCGCATTCAACTCAAAAAACAGAACTCCCACTTCACTCAATGCTTGCCAAGCAAATTCTGCTATGGCTCGGTAAAACAAAAGCGGATCATCATTAGGCACGAACAAAGCCCCTTCTGGTTCATGCTGCAAAACTACTGGAGACATGTTCTGCTTTTCCATTTCGGTGATATAAGGCGGATTACTTACGATCACATCCCATTCGCCCGCCATATAAATCCACTGCTCCCTATCCAAAATATCTATTTTCCAAAATTTAATATATAAATCCAGTTCGCTTGCGTTTTTCTCCGCGATCGCTAGCGCTACTTCACTCACATCAACAGCACATACATCCGCTTTTCGATGCTCTTTTTTGCTCGCCAAAGCCAAGCAGCCACTACCCGTACCCAGATCCAGCACCGTTGGCTTTTTTACTGTTGTCCTACGCAAATAATCCTGGACACGTACCGCCAATTCTTCCGTTTCAGGTCGGGGTATCAGCACCCCATCCGTCACACGCAATTTCATATCCAGAAAAGGTGCCCAGCCCAAAACATACTGCACTGGTCTACGCACATAGATCAACTCAATAGATGCCGTCTCAAAACGCTCCAAAGCCTCCCAGTCTAAAATCGTTTGCTCCTCCATTTTCAAGCGCACCCGATCCATGCCTGTAATATCCTCCAATAACCACTGTGCGATCTGCTTGGACTCTCGTTCATCATAATGCTCCAACAAGCGCGTGCTCAATTGTTCTATAGCTGCTTTTATCGTCATTGTTCTCTATTCTATCGACCCCTTGTGGTCGCCCTTGGCATGAATTTGCCTAAAAGACGACACCAACGAAAATTAAATTACTTCATTAGTCTTGTTCAGAAATAAGAATTGAGGATATGAGGATCAGATTTTTTACTCAGATGAGGCTTATTTTGAGTTGCATACCCTTAGGTACGGAAGGAAAAATAAATGAAATATGAGCAAAAAAGATGACTTCATATACCGATTTGTTATTTCTGAACAAGACTATTACACTCAAAACATATAAACAATGCAAGCATTGATTATTTTTGTGGAAAATAAACACCAATGAAACATAGTTTACTACTGATGCTATGCGCATTGATCATGCCTTTAGCAGCGATCGCGCAAACCGACAACAAAGATATCACCTTAGAAGATATTCAAGAGCTGATCTCGCCCGACGATATCGGCTCTTGGGAAGAAATGATGGAACGTGCTCGCGACAATGGCGATGTGACGCTCTATTCTCACGCTCGCGAATTAGATGGCGTTGAAAAAACCGCTACCTATGAGGAGGCTTTAGCCCCTTTCTACCACGGTGTGGCTTCAGGCGACCCTTTAGCTGATCGAGTGCTTATCTGGACCAGAGTGACCACTGATGCTACAGGGCCAGTAACAGTGAACTGGAGCATGGCAACAGATGTAGGCATGGAAGATGTGATCGCTTCGGGATCGGTGACCACCGGACCAGATGAAGACTATACTGTTAAGGTGGATGTAACAGGCTTAGAAGCCAATACCTACTATTACTACCAATTCGAACATGCGGAAATGCCTTCGATCGTTGGTCGTACTTTAACTACACCAATAGGCAATGTGGATCGCTTGCGCTTTGGCGTGGTATCTTGTAGCCACTACCAGCAAGGCTTCTTTGGTGCATACGGAAACTTAGCGCAGCACCTGGATCTGAATGCGATCATCCACTTAGGAGATTACATCTATGAATACGGCATCGGAGATGATTTTGTGGATAGTACAGATGCACCAAGAGTCTTCGAGCCAGAGCATGAGATCTTGGATATTAGCGATTACCGTACCCGCCACTCATTATACCGTTTGGATCCACACTTACGTGAGCTGCACCAGCAATTCCCATTCATCACCGTTTGGGATGATCATGAGACCGCTAATGATGCTTGGAAAGATGGTGCACAAAATCATACAGAAGGCGTAGAGGGCGCATGGGAAGACCGCAAGGCAGCTGGCGTACAAGCTTACTTTGAATGGTTACCCATCCGAGATGCTGCGGAAGGGGAGGAGCAGAGAGTGTACCGTACGGTCAGCTATGGTGATTTATGCGACTTGATCATGATCGACACCCGTTTGGCAGGTCGTGACCAGCAAGCTGATGATGAAGAAGGTATGGCGGATACGACCAGAACCATTTTAGGGGAAGAACAATACAATTGGTTCATCGAGCAGTTAGACAATAGCACAGCCCAGTGGAAAATAATTGGTAATCAGGTGATCATGGCACCAACCAACTTTTTGGGTATCCTTGTCAATGACGACCAATGGGATGGCTATGTATCCGATCGTAATAAAGTGCTTGGGCATATAGCGGATAATAATATTGAGGATGTGGTTGTGATCACAGGAGATATCCATATGGGTATGGCCTTTGATGTGACCACCGACTTTACCGATAATTATGATGCAGAAACAGGCGAGGGCGCTGTAGCTGTTGAGTTCGTTACCCCTAGTGTCACTTCTGCCAATGGTGATGATATTGATCTAGAGCTACCTTTTGATCTATCTGTAGTGGAAACCATTGCATTAGGTGCGAATCCGCACGGTTCTTTTGTCAATATTTTTGATCATGGCTACTTCATCTTGGATCTTCAAGAAGGGCAGGCACAGGCAGACTGGTACTATTTAAATGATAAGTTAGACCCAAATACAGATGAGTCAAATGGACCTTCCTTTTATACCGATAGCGGTAATAGCTTCTTACAAGCGGCAGAAGAAGCCTTAGCGGAAAATCCGGGTTATGCCGATCCCGCACCGGTTTACGTTGCCGTTGAAGAATTGAATGCCAACAATGAGCCCGGACTATTGATCTTATCAACCAATCCGAATCCTTTCACGGTGGAGAATCAGTTAACCTATGCGGTCAATGATGCACAGCAAGTGAACATTAGTTTATTTGACATTACAGGCAAGAAAGTAGCACAGTTGCTGAATGAATTCCAAGCACCTGGCATCTATTCCCTACACCTTAAAGGCGATCAGCTTGCAGCAGGTGCTTATGTCTACAAGATCACAACAGAGAAAGGGGAATTGAGTCGTAAGATCATTTTACAGAAATAAGTACCCCCATTTTATAGATTGCTATCTTCGCAGCATGAAAACAGATAAGCAGCGAGTATTAATCACAGGTGCAGCAGGCTTCATTGGCTCCCACCTTTGCGACCGCTTCCTTGCCGAAGGCTTCGAGGTGATCGGCATGGATAACCTGCTCACGGGCAGCATGGATAATATCAGCCATCTGTTTCCTAGGGATGATTTTCATTTCTACCACCATGATGTGACCAAGTTCGTGCATGTACCCGGTAAGCTGGATTATATTCTACACTTCGCCTCACCAGCCAGTCCGATCGACTATCTTAAAATGCCGATCCAGACTTTGAAAGTGGGTTCTTTGGGTACGCATAATCTGCTGGGTTTAGCCAATGCGAAGAAGGCTCGTATACTAGTGGCTTCTACCTCGGAGGTCTACGGCGACCCTCTGGTACACCCGCAGGCGGAAGAATATTGGGGCAATGTGAACCCCGTAGGTCCAAGAGGGGTATATGATGAAGCGAAGCGCTTCTTAGAAGCCATGACCATGGCTTACCACAACTTTCATGGGGTAGAGACACGGATCGTTAGGATCTTTAACACCTATGGTCCGCGCATGCGTTTGTTTGACGGACGTGCTTTGCCCAACTTCTTGCGTCAAGCGATCAAAGATGAGCCGATCACCATTTATGGAGATGGGCAACAGACCCGTTCTTTCTGCTATGTGAGTGATACCGTGGATGGCATTTTCCGCTTGTTGATGAGTGATTATCACCTGCCGGTGAATGTGGGTAATCCAGTAGAGATCACGATCAAGCAGCTGGCAGAAGAGGTCGTATCCTTAACAGATACCCGCTCTGAATTGGTGTTCGAGGATCTGCCGACAGATGACCCTAAAAAACGTAGACCAGACATCAGCAAAGCGCAGGAACTGTTATCGTGGTCGCCACAGGTGACGCGGGCCGAAGGATTACGTAAAACTTATGACTACTTTAAAGAAGCAGTAGGGAAACTTTCTTAAGCTACTACTTTTACAAGCTAAACTATGGAAAACAAAAAGACCATACTCATTACAGGTGGAGCCGGTTTCATCGGTTCCCACTTGGTGCGCCGAATGGTAGAACGCTACCCGAATTACCATATTGTCAATTTGGATGTATTGACCTATGCGGGTAATCTGACGAATTTGAAAGATGTGGAAAACGCATCTAACTACGAATTCATTAAAGGGAATATCGTAGATAAAGAATTTGTGGATCAGCTATTCTCGGAGCGCAGTTTTGATGCGGTGATTCACTTGGCTGCGGAATCGCATGTGGATCGCTCGATCAGTTCGCCTCTGGATTTCATCTATACCAATATCGTAGGTACGGTCAATTTGTTGAACTCGGCTAAGAATGCTTGGGCGGGTGATTTTGACGGTAAGCTATTTTACCATGTGAGTACGGATGAGGTATATGGTACCTTGGGCAAAACGGGTTTCTTCGTAGAGACGACCTCCTATGACCCTCGCTCTCCTTATTCTGCGAGTAAAGCAAGTTCTGATCACTTGGTGCGCGCCTATTGGCACACCTATGATATGCCTATAGTGATCTCCAACTGTTCTAACAACTACGGCCCATATCAATTCCCAGAGAAGTTATTGCCTTTGTCGATCAACAACATCAAGCACGGTAAAACCATTCCGATCTACGGAGATGGGAAGTATACCCGCGACTGGCTTTGGGTAGACGATCACTGCTCTGCCATTGATGTGATCTTCCACGAAGGTAAATTAGGAGAGACCTACAATATTGGTGGAGATAATGAGTGGCAAAACATCGATCTGATCCATGTGCTTTGCAAGATCATGGATAAAAAGTTGGGCAATGAGCCGGGTACGGCTGCTAAACTGATCACCTTCGTTAAGGATCGTGCGGGCCATGATCGCCGTTACGCCATAGACGCTACTAAGCTGAAAACGGAGCTGGGATGGAGTCCATCTCTACAATTCGAGGAAGGCTTAGAAAAAACGGTAGATTGGTATTTAGCCAATGAAGAATGGATGGAGAATGTCACCTCCGGTAACTACCAGAAATACTACGAAGATCAGTACGTGGAACGTTGATTTTCTAATCTTGCGTCAGCAAGAAATCAAATCTCACGTCTCACGTCTCGGGTCTCAAATCTCTAGTCTGATGACACAAACACTGGAAGCTAAAAAAGGGGCTGTCTCAAATATTGAGACAGCCCCTTTTTCACTTGTAAGTTAAGTCTTACTCAGATACCACTTCAAAATCGAAGTCGTACTTCACACCCTCGCGGAAGCGGATAGATGCGGAATAAGTACCCAAAGTTTTAACTTCTTCATGAAGAACGATCTTACGACGATCTACCTCAACGCCAGTCTGGCGTTTGATGGCTTCTGCCAATTGTACGTTATTCACACTACC
Organism: Bacteroidota bacterium; assembly: GCA_020631675.1. Classification (GTDB taxonomy): domain Bacteria; phylum Bacteroidota; class Bacteroidia; order Chitinophagales; family UBA2359; genus JAHDGT01. The sequence continues at coordinate 10,294 of JAHDGT010000038.1, read as the reverse complement.
GAAGATCTTGTCGGTCGTACCGACTTTAGCACCGATGGTAAGCGGTTGCGCTTTGATTTTCTCCATCATGTCTTCGATATTCTGGATGATACGTGCTTCAGCAGCACGTAGCTCTTCCAGTTTGCTGGCTGCAACTGCGCTATTATCTTTATTAGCGATCATTGCCAGCTTCTTAGGGATCAAGTAGTTACGACCGTAGCCGTTTTTTACGTTTACCGTTTCGTACTGACCACCTAAGCCTTCTATATCTTGTAATAAGATGATTTGCATGTTCGATTGTCTTTAAAGGATCATGTAATCGTCTTGGTCAATAAATAGAGCAAGACTTTTTCGACCAATGCTTACTATGCTATACTTTACTTCAAATTATCCGTAACGTATGGCAATAAAGCTAAGTGGCGAGCGCGTTTTACGGCTTGCGCAACACGACGCTGGAATTTCAAAGAGTTACCTGTTAAACGGCGAGGTAAAATCTTACCCTGCGCGTTCAAGAAACGCTTCAAGAATTCAGGATCTTTATAGTCGATGTACTTGATGCGGTACTTCTTGAAACGGCAATATTTATTGCTGTTGCGACCGATCTTTGGTGAAGTCAAGTAACGGATCTCTCTGTTCGCACTGTTGCGACGTTGATTTCTTTTTTGCATGAAATGAGTTTTTGAGGTGAATGGAATTAAGCGTCACCACCACCATTGTCGGCAGCGGCTTTCTTGTTCGCACCCACCAAGCCTTTACGCTTGTTTTCATTGTACTCCAATGCGAACTTGTCTAAACGAGTGGTTAAGAAACGCAATACATTCGCCTCGTCACGCTTCATTGTAAGCTCTAACTTTGCTACTGTATCTTGGTCACCAGTGTACTCCAAAACCAAGTAAATACCCGTGGTTTTACGTTGAATTGGATAGGCCAATTGCCGAAGTCCCCAAAAATCCTCATGCTTGATGTCGCCACCAAATGAAGATAAAGACTCTCGGTATTTGCCTATAACTTCTTTTACCTCTCCATCTTGCAACACAGGGGTGAAGATGATGGTAGTTTCATAAGTTTTAAGCATTCTTTCGCTTATTAAAAGGAGTGGCTTTACACTATATTATATAGTCAATTCACCAAACCTCAGTGATAGAATATGGAATCATACCGATTCGAGGGCGCAAAGGTAAGAGAAATCAGTGAGATTAAGAAATTGTGAAAGAAGCGGTTTTATAAAATTATACTCTGCTTAAAATCATCAGCCAATAGCAATTCAATATTGGTCATCACCACCTGTCCCATATTCCTACAGCTATTAAAACGATCGGTTTTATGGTGTTCGCCTAATTCCTCTTTCAATTTCAAAGCTTTCCCCTCCGTAGAGATCTTATCCTTCATCATGCAACGGAATAGCTGGTTGATTTGAAAATGGTTCGTGCGTACCCTACGCGCGATCATGCTGCGTTCTTCCAATTGGTATTGCCGCACCGTATCCGGGTTCATATGCTTCATGCCCAAGAAGATCACCGGGTTATTGCTCTTAAAATACTGGGGCAGATAAAAGCTCTTTCTCCCTTCATAAGATTGCTGGTCAAAATCAATGGCCCGCATACGGTACTGCGAACCTTCAATATCAGGGGTAATGTCGACCACATAATTATAAGAGCGCATATCGCCCAGCAAACGCACAAAACAACGCTCATTGAATTTCACGAACTCCTTAGCGATCCGGATCTGGTTGAACTCGGAATCATCCAAATATTTCTTCATGAAATCATCACCGGGCACGCCAGAAATATGTTCCTCGATCAAGGTGTCCCCATCCACGAAATAGGTGATCCTATTCGGCGATAGCATATCTTCTAACTCCAGACCATACACCCGCGAAGCATCCGCCCGCTTCACATAAAAATGGTCAAAATTGTCATTATACCTATTAATGATCCGCACCCTGAAAGGCTTAGAATTACCAAAAGTACAATAGTCGATCCGCTCCACACTCAAATGCTCCAAGACCTGCTCATCACCCCCGGCCCGCAGAATGGAATAGATCTTAGTCAAGCCCGCATGAATCTCCTCGCGCTCCCATTCCTGATAAAAAACCGTCTCCCACAAAGTATCCTCTCCCTTCTGATCCATCAACGGAAAAGAATTGGCATAGCGCAGGAGATCCTGATACACAACAGGCAACTTGATCGCCCGCCCATGTTCCTGCAAATAATGCCGAAACTCATTATTGATCAAATAGGAGGGTTTCTTTCTAGAGGGTGTATGTCCGATCATACCTTAAATGTTCAAATTTGTGGCTAAGGTAGTGTTCTTCTATGTTTATTTTAATTTGGACGCCCCCCGCTTTAAGACTTGCGCCAGCAAGTAGCTAAAGTTTCGACATACAGCACGAATGTCTCGGGTCTCATCTCTCGAGTCTCGAGTCTGATCAAGCGCAAGCCTTAAATCGGGTCGGGCTATCCGCTAAAATTCAGCCCCTGCCTGCTGCTGTTTGGCAGGCGTAAAAATGGCTACCTCCGGGCCGCCTTTTTACGCCGCCAAACAGGGCGCATTCAGTGGCTTCATTACCGCTCCTATCCCTGGCGTGGTCGGATCGTCAAAAGCTATTTGCCCAATTGAAAAGTCGAATAGGATTTAAAATGAAATTGAATGAGCTTTGTTGTCAAGTAAAACGAAACGAAACGAAACAAGAACTATCATGAAAATCAATAGCCTCGCTCTTCTAGTATCTCCTTCTAATTTTGAAGCACAGGTCAAGTTCTATCAGCATACACTCGAATTGCTCCTTGTTGAACTAACAGCTAGTAGAGCTACGTTCCAAATAGGAGCAACACAGCTCACTTTTGAAAGTAATGAAGACTTCCAGCCCTACCATTTCGCCCTTAATATTCCATCTAATCAAGAACAGGAAGCTTTGGCATGGCTAAAAGAAAGAGTAGAGATATTAGACTACCAACAACAAGAAATTCAAGATTTTTCCAATTGGAACGCCAAAGCCATTTACTTCTACGACGCGGATAAAAATATAGTAGAATTCATCGCCAGAAAAGATCTGAATAATGCGTCAGATCAAGCTTTTGGACCTGATTCTTTATTAAATGTCTCCGAGATCGGTGTGCCTGTAGATGATATTCGACCCACTTTTGATTTTATAGCAGAAACTACTGGAATGGATATTTATGATGGCGGCTTTGAAAGGTTTTGTGCGGTCGGGGATGAAGAAGGCTTATTCATTTGCATCAATAAAAATGTGAAAAAATGGTTCCCTAAAGATGATGTTGCGTATTCGGCTCCATTTAAAATTGAGATAGAAGAAAAAGAGAAGCATTATAAGCTTAAATTTAAAGCAGGTCAACTAAAGTTGCTGAAACCATGTTAGAATTTAAAACCTGGCTTATAAATAGCAAGGAACATATAGGACTCTTTATTCTTGTTATTTTTTTGACGCTTGTTGTAGGGTATTTGGTGAATCGTTTTTTTGTTGGTTTGATCAGGAGGTCGACCAGTCAAATGAAAAACGATCCGACGAATTATATTTTCCTGCGACATGCCGTTACTGGACTGATATACATCATTGGCTTTAGCATCGCTATTTATATGGTTCCCGAATTGAGAGCTCTGGCCAGTTCTCTTTTAGCAGGTGCTGGTATATTGGCAGTTGCCGTTGGTTTTGCCTCACAGCACGCCCTTAGCAATATTATCAGTGGGATGTTCATCGTGGTTTTTAAACCTTTCAGAGTGAACGATAGGATTAAAATCAGAGAGCTGGACGGGGTCATAGAAGACATCACCCTTAGACACACGGTTATTCGTAATTTCGAGAATAGAAGAATCATCATACCCAACACCCTGATCAGTGATGAGATCATCATCAATGCTGACTTTGAAGATGATAGCATTTGCAAGTGGATCGAAATTGGTGTTAGCTATGAATCTGATATAGATTTAGCGAAAAAAATCATACAAGAAGAAATTATTGGACATCCATTACATATTGATAAACGTACCGAAACAGATATAAACAGAGGTGAGGAATTAGCACCAGTAAAAGTTATTAGCTTAGGGGAGTCTTCGGTGAACCTAAGAGGATGGGCATGGGCAAAAGATGCGGCAGATGCATTCAACTTAGCTTGTGATTTGAACGAATCCATCAAACGAAGGTTCGATGAAGCAGGTATTGAAATCCCATATCCTCATAGAACGCTTGTAAATAAAACGATTTCTTCACCTGCTAACAATGAGGTAGTTTAAAGTTAGTTTCTCGACCTTACCCCTAAGTCATTGATCTTGAATACTTCAGCTTTTTTTCGTCCCGTACTTTTCAAGTACGAAACTCCAAATGAGCTTCGTCTACAAAATCAAGCACTTAGGTAGGGTTCAGATGAAAAACTTTAAACTACCTCAATAATTAATTTGGTAATTCATATGACGAGTGACCTTAAAAAAGGGCTACCACCTGCTTCAATAATTTTTACGGGAGAGAATAAAGTAGATAGCGTTCATGTCCATAAAATAGTCTACGCTCAGGATTTTTTTGAAGAAAGTGAAAGGAGCAGATTAGAAGTGGTGGAACAGGAGTGGTCAGGTGATGACAAAGCGCACTTAAACATATTGGCATGGTATGATGTGAGAGGCATACACGATACTCGGATAATAGAAGAAATCGGTAAGCAATTCAATATTCATGGATTGGTGCTTGAGGATGTCGTGGATGTGAATCAGCGTCCAAAGGTGGAGGATTTTCCAGAGGGAGTGTTTTTCATCATTAAAGCACTGGACATTGATGCTCGGGAAATGAAAGTCAAAACCGAGCAGGTGTCCCTATTCTTAAATGCGCATGCCTTGGTCTCTTTTCAGGAAACGGACAGTGATCTATTTGGAAAATTACGGTATAGGTTGCAGCAAACTAACAGTAGGATCCGACAAAGAGGAGTTGATTATTTGGCTTATGCACTTATTGATCTAATTGTGGACGATTATTTCACCGTTCTTGAAAAAATCGGAAGGCAATTGGATGAGTTAGAAGAAAAAATGACAGTGACGCCAGCTGATGAAACTAAGCGGGCATTGCATCTATACAGGAAAGAGTTACATAAGATCAAGCGATTGGTTTATCCTTTGAAAGAAGCGATCAACAAACTCTTCAAACTGGATAATGATTTTATTGATGATAAAACCCGACCTTTCCTTAGAGATCTACAGGATAATTGCTTGCAGATCATTGATATGTTAGAATCAGATCGAGATACGATCAATAGTTTACAAGACCTCCTGCTCTCAGAGGCCAGTCTGAAGATGAATAAGATAATGGAATTTTTGACGATCATTTCGTCCATATTCATTCCCCTCACATTTTTTACTGGAGTTTATGGCATGAACTTCGTTCATATGCCAGAGCTGCAGTGGCGTTATGGCTATTTTGCACTGCTTGGGCTAATGTTGTTGATCGTATTATTGTTATTAGGTACATTCAGATATAAAAAGTGGTTATAGAGATTATTGCCGCATGCGAGGGATAGGAGTGGTACTAAATGGGATAGATGGGGCGTGAGTGCCTGCTTGGCGGGGGCGGCCCAGAGGTAGCCACCGCCAAGTAGAGCGACGAACCCCCAGATAGCCCATTTTGTAGGAACGGATAGCCCGGTACCCGCAGTAAAAAGGGGCGAAAATCGTATAGACGCCCTACATGGGCGTCTCCTGTGCCGTTTGCGACTAAATTAATTAATGAAAAAATCATCCCCTTTTTATTGCGGGTACGCACCCCTTGTAAAATCATTATTTCACTTCTGTGAGATACACCTTTCTGTTGAATTCATGGATTTTGTGGGTGTAGGTTTTACCTGCTTTGTCTTTTGAGGTCATGATGTACTCAAAATCAGATTTTTTGGCAAGGGTGTCTGCGATCCGGAAGGTTTTGAATTGATCTAATTGATAGGGCAGGCTGATAGGTTGATTGTCGTAATCTGTAAAACGAGCGGTGTTTTGCTTGGATTTTACAGATAGGATGCTCAGGTCTTTACCTTCATTACTGAAGTAACAATTGAAGCCTTTGTTCAATTTACTTGGGAATGGACCGTGATTGAATTTAGGTTGTTCTGGCTCATGGATGCTAAGAATGATCCACTTGTCTTTTGATTTTTTATTGAAAGTAAAACCATCTCTTTGCATGTTAACGGTTTGACCATTGTACTTGTGCTTTCCTGCCTTTTTGATGTACCGTTTAATGGTGCGTACAACCGTTCCTTTTTCAGGATTTAGTGCTGGGCGCGGTGCATTGTATAGGGCGTGTTTTACATTTTTGAAACGGGTATGATCATCATTGCCATCATAGGTATTGAATAAGCGTTCTTCGGGGATGAAAAGAATAACAGAATCGCCTTTGACCTCTATTATGGTCGCAATGGCTTTTTTGGTGTTATCGGTGGATTTATCATAAGATTTCAAGGAAAATGCGATGCCTGCTTCAGGATTTTCGATAATGTTTTGATAGCGGTTTTCGAGTAAACTTGCTGAATTTTTGCTGGCTGTTTGTTCTAAGGTACGCTTCATATCCGTTTGGTAGATGCTGTAAACGCCGTATAACAAAATTGGGGTGAAAATGAACGACCAATACTGCATCGGTATGAAGAAGAAATCATGCGTTGCGAACTTCGTCATGCCTGCTCTCTTCTGCTTGCTTATCGCTTCATTATTGGCAGAAACACCATAGATGAAGTTGATCAGACCAAATAAAAGAATGATGACCGCTTGAATAATGGCATTGCTGAAATAAGAGGTGTGGTCATTGCCCAATACGAAATAACATGCACCCATCGCACATAGGTAAGCCAAAATAAAGAAGAGGAGGGTCATGCCACCATAGCCTCGCCAGACAATTCGCATAGAGGATAATTGATGTTAATATTAAAGTGCCAAATATACGGATCTTACTAAAAATTCAGACTCCATCCAATAGTAAAGTTGATGCCCAGATCATCGGCGAAATAGCGTTGTCTGTTGAGGTAGTCGCGGTAGCGCACATTGAATAGGTTTTGAACGCCAGCATGCATGCGCATACGGGTGCTGCTCCATTGCATATCGCCTGATATTTTGAGATCCGTTAGCCAATAGGCGGGGGGAGGGGCGATAAAATCTTGTCCTTCAACAAAGTGGGTCTGCTCGAAAACGTATTTATTGTCTAATTCTATGGTGAAGTTCTCTAGGTTTCTCTTTTTGAAATGAATGGGTTTGGAGAATGCATAGCTGAGTTTTCCGCTTAGGTTATTGGGTGGCATGTCAATTAAGGGGAGTTGCTCAGAACGGTTATTTCCTCTTAAAAAACTGTATAAAATTTGCGCTTTAAAGCTTTCTGTGAATTGAAAGTTGGTAGAGAGATCGGTACCGAATAGCAAGGCATTGGTCTGCTCGTAAGCGAAAACGGGGAAAGCCCCTCTGATGGTCAAGCGGATCTGGTCTTGAGGGTTCAGGAAGATGTAGTTATTGATGGCTTGTGCAAAAGCCAGTACTTCAAAAGATAGTAAACGGTCGGTTTGCCCGCTTAGGTTGATACTGCTTTTCAAAGAACGCTCGGATAATAAGTCGATATTGCCTTCTTCAATGGCACTTGAGCCTTGGTGTACACCATCGCTATACAGCTCGTTGATCGCAGGATTGCGCATGGCTATACCCATATTCCAGCTCAATAAATAAGAAGGGGAGAAGCGGTAATTCACTCCTAAGGAGGCGGATTGATTGAAGTAGTTGTTCTGGAATCTTTGCGACTCATCTAAATAGGTGCGAGGTCTTACTAAGACGTTCTGTAATTGCTGATTCATGCGAACCGCAGCTTCAAAGAACCATTGCTCAAGCTGTTGCTGTGCTAATACATAAAAGGCGGTTTCATAGGAGATGTAATCTGGTATGAGCGGATAGATGCCCGTGCCCGGCACATTGACATTATCGATCATATTGAATTGTACACCCGTATTCAGCGTAAAGCCACTGTACCATTCTTGTTGGTACTTTGTCTCTCCATAAAAATTGAGCTGATAAAGAGAGAGAACAGGTCTATCAGACTGTCCGCTTCTACGAACATCAAATTCTTTTCTATCGTTGATCTGTGTGGCGAAGGTGAAAGTGAAGCTGCGTAAATCATCTAAGAAATACTGCGAACGCAATTTCAATAAATGGTGATTGACTTTTTGTCGGGGCGGGGCGATCTGGTAGGTGAAGTGATCTTTGGTGAAGTATGGCACTTCTCTTTCTAAAGCAAAAGCCAAGTCAGTCAGATTGCCGATGTGTGCACCACGCAGTACTCCGATGATGGTGTTAAAGCTGCTAAAGTAAAGCTCATTAAAAAGCTTGTCATTAAATGATTTCTCTAATTGCAGGGCCACATTGGCTTCTTGTAAACCTGTATTGGCGAGATAATAGCTAGACGTTCTTTTATCACCGCTGCGCTTGAAAGTGGCATTTAATTTCCAAGCCAGTGCAGGGCGGTATTGCTTGGCCATGAGGTGCGCACCGTGCCCTAAGCCATTCGACTCGAAAAAGTAATTGAATTTACCGTGTAGGTGGGGGTCGGTGCCGATTTTCTGTGGCTCTATGATCACCACGCTGCCCAATTTCGCGCCTGGGTAAGCCAATGCGCCCACCCCTTTTACCACTTGGATTTTGTTGGCGACCAGTGGGTCGATCTCTGGACTGTGATCATCCCCCCAAGTTTGCCCGCTTTGGGCGATGCCATTATTGAGGATGGTAATTCTATTGCCGTATAAGCCATGAACAATGGGCTTAGAAACGCCCGACCCGCTTTTGAGACTACTGACTCCTGTTATGCTTTCTAATAATTGCGAGAGCTGTAAATTGGCTCTGTCGGAGATGGTCTGCTGTCCGATTTGTTGGATGGACTGGGCTGTTTTGGCGGAGGATTGCGCTTGTATCACTACGCCCTCTAACTCATTTGCTGTATGGGCCAAATGCACCCGAATAAAAGTATCACTCTCTAAGTTGATATAGGCTTCATGTGGGGTACAGCCAATATGGCTGAGTACGATATGGTATTCATCCGCACAAAGCCCCTCGATGCTGAAATAGCCTGAACTATCTGTTACCGCACCCTTATCGTGTTTTTCAATAAAAACATTGACCTCGCTTAAAGGTAAAACGGTTCCCTCGTCCTCAACGACACCAATTAATCTATAATCACAAGCGTTGTTTTGGGCGAAAAAGGGAACCGAATTTACTAAGCTTAGTAGAAAAAAAAAGTATGTGAAAGACTTACTGAACATTAAAATCAAAGGTAACCTCAATATCTGTTTCTCCACCCGCATTTGTAATATCACCACTAGAAACGCCCATTGCGCTCTTATCTGGTTCATGACGTAAAGTAACGGTTAGGCTGGTGCTACCTGTACCGCTTGTTGTAAGTGTACTGCTTAAACCTAAAGGGTTTCCAGCACCATCATCATCATTGTAAGTAACACTCACATTATTGTTTGATGCTGCGAAAAAGAACTGGTGTTCTGCTGCTTCTGCTTCAATTTCTTGAGTGATGTCTTCAACAGGCTCTTCAGATTCATTCAAAACTGAAATAGCAGCTGAAAAAGTGGTGCCGCTTGGTAAATCCTGTGTAGTTATTGTAGGCTCATTACCTCCTTCACCATCTAAGTCTTCAAAGCGGAACTCGTAGGTGCTATTGTCTTCAGCAGTTAAGCTCATGACTAATGTGGTGATGAGTTCGCCTTCGTGATCGTGGTCGTGATCATCTTCTGGCTCACAGGCAGTGAATACCAATGCCATTAGAGCCATCATTAATAATAGCTTCTTCATAGTAGTTCTAAGTAGTTAATTTGTTTTGATGCTGTAAAGGTAAAATAACTTTTGCAACATTGTTGCAAGTGCCCTTGGTTTTTTAACAATTATGCGATTTAATACGGATTTTCCTCCTATCTTTCCATTAAGCTATTTCACCAATCAAACCTATAACTTATGGATTTATCTTTTTTAGAACCCATCATCGGTGCCGTTGTTTGTTTTATGCTTGGCTTCTTATGGTATACGGCTTTATTCGGTAAAGCATGGCAAGCAGAAACTGGTCTGTCTGATGAAGATGCTCAAAAAGACATGGCACGTACACATGGGCTGGCTTTTTTAATGATGTGTATTCTTTGTTTTGGGGTCAATACTATCTTTAATTTACATGAACCGGCTGAGCATACATTTACACATGGTGCTTTCCATGGTGCATTAGCTGGTTTAGTATTTTGTGCACCCAGTACGGCGATCAACTATTTATATCAGCGTAAATCTTTGAAGCTTTATGCTATTGATGCGG
>JAHDGT010000531.1 GCA_020631675.1 Bacteroidota bacterium | reverse complement strand
AACAAAAAGAATGGGGATGAACATTCGTAGTTTCATAAAGCAATATGGTTTTGTAAAGTCATGGCATAGCTCCGCCAAAGAGGCGATATTCACCACTAAATTGAGTTGTTAATAAAAATGAACAGGGGGTATGGAAAAGCGCTTTATTGCAAACCTACTGTTTGAAGTAAGTGATCGTGCTGGGGGCACGCTCGCGCCATTGAAAACTTATTTGTAATTGCTGCCCATTAGCCAAGAGTTGATAAGTAACACAGCTGATGGGTTTATTATCGTTGGTACACCAAACTATTTTGTCGGGTTCATTGACCGTCATTTGAAGTTGGTAGGTGGAGCCATCTTCATAAATATCATTGACTGTATATACCCACTCACCGTTTAACAGTTGGATGGATAAATCTTCTTCCATCTGCAAAACATTCCCGGCTTGAGAATAAGCACTACCACTAATGCCACTTTCAGTAGGGTAGAACCACTCTTCTACAATGGTCAAATTAGAGCTGGCGTAGAACCAAGAACCGCTCAGTGCTGCTAACATACTTGGTGGTGATAAGGCTGTATCATAAGCATCATCTTTTGCCATTTCTCCCTTTGATAGCTGTTTTTGCGGACTATCTGGAATGGAAGAAGGAGTGGGCAAAGGACCAACATCCATATCCATAGTGGTTGATTTGGCTTTTTTACTACGTCCACTTTTCTTCTTTCCGTAGGCGGAGTTTTTTTGCAAACTTGAAGCGCTTCTATTGCCTTTAGTAGTGACGACTTCATTTAAAGTGATCGACTCTTGACCATAAGCATCTGGTAAATGATAGCGACTAGGACGTTCCGCCAAAGCGATCAAAGGCTGTGCTTGGTTAGACGTCATGGAGTAATCACTTATACTCGGCATCGCCACATCGCTTAATGAACGTGCGGTTTCTGTCACTTCTTTTGATTCGAAAACCTCTTTATCCGCAAAGTCTCCTTCTTCAATCGCTTCCACTTCTTCAAGTACTTCTTCTCTTGCTTCAAACTCCACAGATCCTTCATCTTCTAGCGAGATGCCATCTACAATGAGCAGATCATTAGAAGGCAAAGTAATGCCGGGTGATGAAGAGGTGTGAACAGGCGGCGGGGGAGGAGGTGGCAATGAACCCGCATTCGCGCCTGGTTTGCTAAGAGGAGGCTCGTCAAAGGCAGATTCTTCCTCAACGACCATAATAGAAGTATTCGGCTGATCAGAAGCTTCGTTGATGCTGCTTTCGTCTGATTTGAACGCCTTATTCCTCTTTGTAGGTAGTGTACTCGCCTCGCTTATTTCAAGGTCTTTGGCTTCTTCTTCTATCGTTAGATCAGAACGACTTCTACTTGTTTTAGCAAGCACTTCCTCACTTTCAGATTCACTGTCCTCAGTCATTTTGTTTTCCGCCAGAGTAGGCGTAGCGACTTCCTTTTTCATTTGGGCGGAGTCGGTTTTCATGGCCATCTCTTTGTTGCCCGTTTGCTGGGTAAGTAGAACAGTAGCATAAATACAAGCCACAAGCATAGCCGCGACAGACAGATAGCGTAACCATCTGTTTGAAATGGGCTGAACTTTTGTAGCTCCCGCTTTATCCTGACTAGCTTCTGGGGGAGCTGTTTCGGATGTAGACGCTTGTTCGAGCACATTCGAATCAGCATTAGAGGCTGCTGTTTCTGAATCTAGCTGCGCATCCAATCGCTCAGTGAGTCGATCCCACAGCTGCTCGCTGGGCATTTGATCAAACTCGTTCTGATGCGATTTGAATAAGTCGTCTATATGATTGCGTTCGTTCATTTTTTATGCTTAGACTCGATACATGAGCATCAAGACATTAGACTTTGTACTTTGGTCTGTTCGTTAGGCGATTTTTGTCGCACTCTTTTTAATGAGGTCTTGCAACATGCGCCTGGCTTTAAGGAGTTGGGATTTCGAGGTGTTCACACTGACATTGAGCTGTTCGGCTATTTCTTTGTGGGAGTAGCCTTCAATGGCGTAGAGGTTGAACACGGTTTTATACCCAAGTGGCAGATCGTCTAAAAGATGGAGGATGTCGGCTTCTTTTAGTCCGTCATCTGGTGCGCCGTAGGCGGGAATGATTTCTTCCCGTTCGAGATGCACCACTTTTAGGTTTTTTTTTGCCTCTCTTTTCCTTAAGAACATCAAGCATTCGTTGACCATGATCCTTCTGACCCAACCTTCAAAGCTGCCTTTGCCTTCGTATTTGTTGATGTTGTTAAATACTTTGAAGAAGCCGTTCAGCAGCACCTCTTCCACATCGGCATGTTCACGGATGTAGCGTCTGCATACACCGAACATGCGCGGGGCGAGTTGCTCATACAATTGCCGCTGTGCTTTGCGGTCGTTTTGTTGGCAATGGGCTATGATTTGAGATAGATCCAAATTGCGCGAACTGCTCAGAAGAGTTTAGTTAGGTTATTGATCGTTAAGTCAATCAATAAAATGCTTTTGTTTGATTGCTCTATGAAGATAGATGCAAGGCTTTGTTTCTTGGGTGTCTGGAAGGTATATTTTTTTGAAAAAAGTTTGTTCTACAAAAATTGAAGGTAAAATTAAGCTGTAATCATACATTAATATCATTCAAAACTCAAAATTGACCTCACCCGCGCGAGGGATAGGAGTGGTATTAAGGGTACTGAATGGCGAGTGAGTGCGCCTATTGCGGGGGCGGCCCAGAGGTAGCCACCGCAATAGGCAGCAGCGAACCGACAGGCAGTGCGCTTAATAGGAACGGATAGCCCGGTGACCGCAGTAAA
>JAHDGT010000530.1 GCA_020631675.1 Bacteroidota bacterium | reverse complement strand
AGAGGTAGCCATTTTTATGCCTGCCAGCGAAGCAGCAGACAAGCGGGGAATTGCAACGGATAGCCCGACCCGCAGTAAAAAGGGGAGAAGGCGTAGAGACGTTATAGTATAACGTCTTTTTTGCCGTACCAATACTTAACTGTACGATAGCAATATCCCCCTTTTTATTGCGGGACGCAGCCTGATAAAAGAAAAATATACAAACATACAGCCGCAACTATTGCTGGTCAATGAACCTGCATGGCGGCCCTACTAATTTGCATTATGTCATTATTGGAAATGCGCGTGCCGACCATTGGTGAGTCGGTTACAGAAGTTACAGTGGCTTCTTTCTTGGTGGAAGATGGCGACTATGTGGAGCTGGATCAACCGATTTTGGAGTTTGATTCGGACAAAGCGACTTTAGAATTGCCTGCCGAGGCGGCGGGAACGGTTCACTTCAAAGTGGAAGAGGGCGATGATCTGGCGATCGGTGATTTGGTTTGCACGATCGACACATCGGCGAGTGCTGCTGCGCCCGCGCCTGCTGCCGCACCTGCGGCTACGCCACAAGCTGAAGTGAAAGAGTCCGCAGCTGCTACGCCTACACCTGCTGCTGATGCGACTTATGCGAGCGGGCATCCATCGCCCGCGGCGGCTAAGTTGATGAGTGAGCATGGTTTGAGTGCCAATGAGGTGAAGGGTACGGGCAAAGATGGTCGCATCTTGAAGGAGGATGTGGAGCGTGCGATCGCGAATAAAAAAGCGGCTCCTAAAGCCGCACCTGCACCAGCGAAGGCTGCTGCTAAAACGACGACCGCGCCTGCCGTGCCTAGGGGTCCGCGCAATGAGGAGGTGAAGAAGATGAGTCGCATGCGTAAAACGATCTCTAAGCGTTTGGTCGCAGCGAAGAATACCACCGCTATGTTGACCACTTTTAATGAGGTGGATCTGACGGAGGTGATCGCGATTCGTAAAAAATACAAGGAGGCTTTCAAGGAAAAGCACGAGATCGGCTTGGGCTATATGTCTTTCTTTTCAAGAGCTTGTGCGATCGCGTTATTGGATTTCCCGGATGTGAATGCCTACATCAATGATGAGGAAGGCACGATCACTTACCACGATTATGTGGACATCTCGATCGCGGTATCTACGCCTAAGGGCTTGGTGGTACCTGTGATGCGCGATGTGCATAAAATGGGTATGAAAGAGGTGGAGCAAACGGTGAAAGACCTAGCGATCAAAGGTCGTGATGGTAAGTTGACCATGGCCGAGATGACGGGTGGTACGTTCACGATCACCAATGGCGGTATTTTCGGCTCTATGCTGAGTACGCCAATTTTGAATCAGCCACAGTCGGCGATCCTGGGTATGCACAACATTATGCAACGCCCGATGGCGATCAATGGGGAGGTGCAGATCCGCCCGATGATGTACTTGGCCTTGAGCTACGACCACCGTATCGTTGATGGTAAGGGGGCGGTGAGCTTCTTAGTGCGCGTGAAGCAATTGCTGGAAGAGCCTATGAAGTTGTTTTTGGATTTGTGATCGGAGAATAACACTAGGATTTTATGAAAAAGGTCGACCAATCTGGTCGACCTTATAACCACACCTCAAACCCCACTCACCCCAAAAAGCCCGCGATTCGCCACATAAAGAACAAATCAATAGAGCGATGCCCTATATTTGAAATAGAGTTTAAGAGCGTGTATAGGATTTTAAATTCGGTCTACAAAAGGTGCTTTTTTGCCTGCTCTTCCTAAAAAAGAATAGCAATAGCACTGCTATTCCGATTATTTTTTAGTCGATTAATCTAAAAAATCACTCTTTTTCGACCAGATAATAAATTCCTAAACACGCTCTAAGAGATGTTTGTGTATCAATCCCTTCAGTGCGAATGTGCTGATGGATAACAAAGCGGAGCAGATTTGCATCGCACAGGTGAAGTGTTTTTCGACGAAGAGGCGTCATCCACGTAAGGATCGCGCCTCTTTCTTCATTTATAAACTTTCCGAACACGAACAACAACTTGCTTACCTTTGTCTTGTTCTTTAGCAAAAAAGACTCACTCGGTGAACAAAGACAAAAAAGCAGCAGCACTCCAAAACCTACGGCAAGACTACCGCAAAGGAGAGCTATTAGAAGCGCATGTACAAGATGATCCATTCGCGCAATTCGACCAATGGTGGGAGGAAGTGAAGCAGACCCCGCTAAAAGAACCCAACGCCATGGCCATTGCTTCGGTAGACGAAACCGGGCAGCCATCTGTACGCATGGTTTTGTTAAAAGGCGTTTCCGCTGAGCAAGGATTTGTATTCTACACCAATTACAACAGTAGAAAAGCACAAGAGCTACTAGCCAAGCCCAAAGCCTCTTTACTATTTTACTGGGATACTTTAGAGCGACAGATCCGCATTGAAGGAGAAGTGGTCAAAGCACCCGCTGCCGTGAGCGATGCCTATTTTAACAAACGCCCTAAAGGTAGTCGATTAGGGGCATGGGCTTCTCCACAAAGCGAAACGATCCCTTCTCGTTATATCTTGGAGGAAAACCTGAAATCATTAGAAGAAAAGTACGCTGAAACAAACGAAGTACCCCGACCCCCGCATTGGGGCGGCTTTTTATTACAGCCCACCCGTTTCGAGTTTTGGCAAGGGCGATCCAGTAGATTGCATGATCGCTTGGTCTATAAAAAAAGTGATAACAATACTGCTGAAGCCAAGCAATGGGAGTTGACCAGGCTAGCCCCTTAAATTAATCAGGTATTGCCGCTACTGAGCGAAATATCAAGTCTTA
>JAHDGT010000037.1 GCA_020631675.1 Bacteroidota bacterium | reverse complement strand
AGCGGATAGCCCGGTGACCTGCCGCAGGCGGGCATGCGCCATTATGAAAAGTATATCGAAGTATATACGTTTATTTTCTCTTACCCAAGTTCAATTTACCGAAATCAAAATTTTTCAGATTCAAGCCCTTTGTTTCCACTTCTTTCTCTGCATCGAGGTATATGGGCACGTCCACATCCATCATATTTAGCGTGATATAGCCCTTGTACCTGATTTTCATCTTTTTGTTACCGAAAATGGACATAGCGGTGTTTAATAGATCGCTTTGCAATACAAAAAAGGGAATATTCGCTATGACCGGTACTTTGAAGGTACCATTGGCGGGAATATTTACCATATCTGTTTCTTTTACATTGCCTGCTTCTTTACCTTCAATGAAAATATCAAGGTCAATACCACTGACCTTAGCACCGAAGGCATTCGGGTTATATAATATGGCTTCGGTTTTTAGGAGCACACTTTCACTGGTAACATCTGATAGTTTCACATCGGTGAAGCCGTTGAATACTGGTGGCTCTGGTTTGCTACAAGCGAAAGTTAAGGCAAGGAATAGGATGAGTGATGCAAAAGAAATAAAGTGTTTCGCATTTAGTGGAATAGCGTTCATAGATAGTTTTGATTTATTGGTCGGTGGGAAGTTATGGATTTTAGTCAATTTTCAAAAAGTGTAGCAAAAAAAATATCTAAAATCAAAACTTAAAACACCTGCATCGGATCATTCAAGCGAGAATACAGAAGAAATATGTATGAATTTCTGATCACTAATTCTTCTATTTACTTGACAATAAGAGAAATGTCATGATAAAGTTTGCATAAGTATAGTCAAGTATTGCAAGTATTGTTATATCTGAAGTGAAAATGCTTTAATTTTATATTAGTCAAACGGTCATGAAAACCCGAAAAGCCGTTTACATCCTTCTCAATGTGATTTGTTACTTTCTTACTTGCTGAAAGTTCGAACTTGCCACCGTGTGGATTCGAAGGTGTAGATAAATGTAGGGGTCTTGATCATTTGATCGTTCGAAGACTTCTACCCATTACTTCACCATTTTAATCCCTTACTTATGAGCAAGTTGCTTGTATTCGCTGCTAGTAAGCAGTCTGCAGTTTTAACACAAACCCAGCAAAATCAAATCGTTGGCGGTGGTATCTTAGATGCGGTTTATTGCCCGATTCCAGCTGATGATGATGATGATTGGGATTGATCGTGTTAAAATCGGTAATGGTTTTCTTGTCACACGATATTCTTGGTTACTACCCATGTTTTCAGGCGATATTAGCTGATTTTTGAATAAACCGATTACTGAACCTAAAGCTGCTTTGCTGAATGCAAGGCAGCTTTTTTTGTGCCTATTTTCATTTTTGAATGAAAACTTATGTGCTCGAGTTCTGTGTTTAAGGACCTATATATGCCATAAATGGTGATATTAATTCGCTTGCGAATTGTCATACAATGGCAAGATATTTGGTTTACTGTTAGCAACCCATTTACTAAACCGCATTAACCCATTTTTCACCAATCTGATGAATGAGTTATGTCCGCTAACAACCCGTTTTCTCATCACTCTTGTGATGACTATTTGGCTTTGCAAGCTATTTTAATGCAAGATGCCTTCAATAGGGAGGATACTAGGAAAATACGCAAGCATTTACTAAAGATCAGGGATAACAAACTCGTCCTGCCTAGTTTATTGCTTGTAGAACAAAAGTTCAAAGCTGATTTGATTCCTTTTATGAAAGAGGAGTTTTATCAATTGAAAGGTTATGCATTGAGCCGTGTGCATCAGTTCAACAATGCGCTGACTTATTTTGAGCAAGCGGTATTGTTAAATGAAGGGGAATCCTCTGACTTTGGTTCTAATACGCTTGCCGCTATCGGTAATTGCCATTATTATCTAGGCAATTACGCCCAATCTATCGATTTCTTTTTAGTCGCACTGAATGAAGCCAGTAAAAACAAGCTTCGTTTTGATTGCTTGTTCAATATAGCGAGTATTTATTCGAAGCTCGATATGTTCGATAAGTCCATTCAGTACTTTGATGATGCCCTACAATTGATTCCGGATAATAAACCCGCTCAAAAAGCAAAAGTGATGTGCTTTAAGGGCGTTGTCTGTAAGAAAAACAAACAATATCAGAAAGCGGAAGAACTGTTCGGGGAGAGTTTATCACTGGCAGAGCTACATCAAGCAGATTTAGTGATCGCGGATATTTTCTTTGAGATCGCGGATTTGCATGCCGAATTGGGAGATTATGAGTCGGGATTATTCAATATGGATCTCAGTTTGGAGTTCCGAAACCAGTTGCGTACCACCAAAGACACGGCCTTCGCGCATTTCTACAAAGGGAAGTTCAACTATAAGTTACAGCGGTATTTTGAAGCGATCAAAGACTTAGAGACGGCTATCTCTCTTTTGGACCAATTGGAATTGGAGGTTGCCTATGAGGATCTGTATTATTTGCTGGGTCTTTCCTATAAGGGTATAGGGGACTTTGAGTCGGCTTCAAAGTATTATGAGAAAGCGATCAAACAAACCCGCAAAACCTATAGCAAGGAGAATTCGAAGCAGTTCGCTAAGATGGAGAATGAGTTCGGCTTGAAAAAGAAGGATAAAGCGATAAAGGAACTGAGCGCGCTCAAAGAAGAATTGATCGAGCAAAATGAAGCATTGGACGAATTCGTAGGCAAGGCGGCACACGATATGAAGGAGCCTTTGCGGATGATCGAGAAGTACATGGAGCTGATCAATAAAGATGCGAATACAGGTTCGGGTTCTTTTGATTCTGATTACTTCAATATCGTTAATTCCAGCGTACATAGAATGACTCGTTTGATTGATGATCTACTCCATTTCGCCCGCTGTGGTGTTGAAGGTCACAATGTGAAAATGGTGGATCTATCACATGTGTTCATTTATGTGCAACAGAATTTGAGAAGGGTGATCGATGAGAAAAATGCGAAATTGATCTTACCGGAAAATCCTCCGAAAGTGAAAGGGAATCTGACCTCTATGATTTCATTATTTCAAAACCTTATCGGGAATGCGATCAAATACAATGTGAATGAACAACCCGAAGTCAAGGTCGATTTCAAAGTCTTGGCAACGGGCAACCTATGGATAGATGTGAAGGACAATGGAATCGGAATCCCCAAAGATCAGTATGAATCCATTTTTGACGCTTTCAAACGCTTACACAAACACGATGAGTTCGAGGGGACAGGACTGGGTCTAGCCACTTGTAAAAAGATCGTAGACAGTATGGGTGGTAAAATTTACGTCACCTCAGTAGTAGGTAAAGGCTCGACTTTCCATATTCAATTCTTACAAACTTGAGTGAACTAAGACAGCACTCATTACCTTTTTAGTAATTTATTTAGAACCAATTGGCTAAAAAGCTCCATTAGATGTTTAAATTTGGGCGTTAACTACCTCATTCACCCTTTTGATATCTACTAATGGGGCTTTTTTACTTTTTATCTTCCCGAACTACTCGTGTGAAGGTTCTTTCCCTTTTTTTGTTAAGCTGCTTAGTGAGCGTGAATAGCTTCGCAGGCAATGAGCGCAATACTATGGGCGCGCGTTCTGCCGCAATGGGCATGAGCGGCGTAGCCACATACGATGTGTTCAGCGTGCTGAATAACCCAGCAGCAACAACCCAATTGGAGCAGCTTAGTCTGGGGCTATTCGCTGAAAACAGATTCTTGTTGGCAGATGTCAACTATGGCGGCTTGGCTTTCGCACTGCCCACCTCAAAAGCGGGAACGATCGGCTTAGGCTTGTCTTTTTTCGGGAACGATCTATATAGTGAACGCCATATCGCATTAAGCTACGGGATCAAATTAAGTCCGAGTATCTCTATCGGCACGCATATAGATGCCTATAATGTGGCGACTTTAGATGATGGGAGCGGTACTGCTTTGACTTTCGGCTTAGGATTACAGTATCAGATCGTGGAAAATGCAAGAGTTGGTATGCACCTGCACAACCCACTCTTCGCCGGTCTCACTGAATTTCAAGAAGACGATCTGCCTTCATTCCTTCAAATAGGTATAGCTTACGACCCAAGTGATAAATTGACCCTTTGTTTGGAAGGAGAGAAAGAACTGGATCAAAAAGCCATTTTCAAAATGGGATTGGAATGGCGCATGGCGGAGAAATTTCACCTTAGAGGTGGCATAGCTACTCAACCCATCTATTCTTCTTTGGGCGCGGGTGTGAACTTAGGCCGACTAAAATTAGATCTTGCCACCAGCTTTCATCCTCAATTGGGTTTAACGCCTCATGTATCTGTGCGTTTTGAGTAGACCTTTTCTACTGCCTTACCCACTTCATATCTTCTGCACGCCTCTTTATTTATATATTTCCTTTATGATACTCTTGCTTAAAAAGTACCAACCGCAAGCACCTGCCATTTGGTGGAGGCTATGCTGTTGTATTCTTGTCACGCTGCTTATCTGTACAGAACCACTTCTAGCGCAAAGAGAGGTGAGTGTCCGCTTCTTAAATAAGACGGACGATATAGAGGAAATGATCGAGAACTTGGTCAGCGATCTAGATAGTGAAGGCGTAGATTTTGACACCGTGCTTGAGTTGCTACGTGATTTGGCAGAGCAGCCACTAGATTTGAATAAGCTTACAGCGGAAGAACTGGGCAGCTCAATGTTGTTAAGTTCTCAGCAGATCAATAGCCTGATCGCTTATCGTGACCGAATGGGTAAATTCACCCACATCTACGAGTTGAATGCGGTTCCTGGGATTGACAAATCGGCAGCAGAGCTATTAAGCCATTTCGTCTATATCCCCGAAGAACAACCACAGGAAATGCCTTTGGCAAAACTATTGACAAGAGGGGGGCATACGATCTTCGCACGCTACCAACGCACCCTGCAATTAGCAGACGGGTTCAAAGAAAGCTATGAGGGAGACAGCTTGATCGCGCCGCGCTTTTTAGGTAATCCCGACCGCTACTACTTGCGCTATCGTTACAAATTGGGGACTAAGATCAGCTATGGCTTGACCGCGGAAAAAGACCCCGGAGAAGAGTTTTTCACAGGTAGCCAAAGAAGAGGATTCGATTTCTATAGTGCTCACTTTTTCCTGAGAAATGTAGGACCTTTCAAATACCTTGCGCTAGGAGATTATGAATTAAGATTCGGACAAGGTTTGGTAGTTTGGAGTGGTATCGGTCTCCGAAAAGGGGTTTTTATGGCCATGGATGTTGCCCGTCAAGCCTATCCTGTCAAACAATACACCTCCGTCAATGAAAACCAATTTTTCAGAGGAGGAGCCGCTACTTTCAATATCGCTAATAAATTCGATGTCACTGCTTTCGCCTCTTATATGCCTTTAGATGCGAACGTTACGAACTTTAACAATGAAGAACTGGCAGCGAATGATTCCACCGAATTTGAAACCGTTTTCGCAGGAGATGGGGCTACAGAAGCCTCTTCCTTGCAAAATTCAGGTTTCCATAGGTTCACCAATGAGTTGGTAGATAAAGACGCGATCAATCTAATTCAAACAGGAGGTAATGTCACCTATAGAGGCAAGCGTTTACAAGTGGGTTTGACCGCCATGTATTCCAAATTCGACACGGACATACAGCCTTCTAACAATGCGGCCTACAATCACTTCGCTTTCAGTGGCAACTCCCTTTTCAATGCTGGTTTGAACTATCGGGCCTTGGTACATAACGTTACCTTGTTCGGTGAAACGGCCATCAGTCAGAATGGTGCGATCTCTACACTCAATGGAGCTTTGTTAGATCTGGATAAACACTTGCGCCTATCTCTCTTACATCGATATTATTCTCCCGATTATCAGTCGGTTTCCGCCAATGCCTTCGCCGAAGGAAGCAATAGAGCACTGAATGAAGAAGGTATATTCATCGGAGCGATCATTAAGCCCATTCCGAAGTGGACCCTACAAGGCTATGTCGATATTTACCGCCACCCATGGTTAAGAAACCAGATCGACGCCCCTTCACATGGTCAAGATTTCAATGCCGAACTGGTCTATACCCCTCGTCGTCGTTTAGACATGTACCTGCGCTATAAAGATGAAACCAAAAAGCGAAATTCCGTTAACAATGAAACCGTTGGTGATTTCTTGGTGGATCACACTAAAAGAGGCTTGCGCTACAATCTGAAGTACAGCACCAAAACAGGCTTTAGGCTGCAAACAAGGATCGAATGGGCATGGTACAACAATGGCACAGACCCCATTGAAAAGGGCATCATGTTTTTCCAAGATGTGAAATACACCTTCGCCAAGCCCGATATCAGCATCGCCACTCGCATCGCCTTTTTTGATACCGAAACCTACAACGCCCGCATATACGCCTACGAGAACGACGTACTCTATGCCTTCAGCGTACCCCCTTACTTTGGTAGAGGAACCCGCTTTTATGGTGTTGTCAAATATGAAATTAACAGAACATTCTCTGTATGGCTACGCTACGCTCAAACCAATTTCTCTGATCGGGATTCGATCTCTTCAGGCCTAAATGAAATTGATGGCCCAGTAAGAAGCGAAGTCAAAGCCATGCTAAGAGTAAAGTTCTGATAATGTTTTTAATTTGGGCGCATCCACGCAATAAAAAGCTGGCGCAAGCCAGCTGTAAAACAATCGGCACACGGCACGATTCTTACGTCTTGTGTCTTATGTCTTACGTCTTGAAAAGCGCCAGCTTTTCACTGCGTGGTCGGGCTATCCGTTAAAATTCAGCCCCTGCCTGCTGCTGTTTGGCAGGCGTACAAAGAGCTTCGCGAGGTCGCTTTCGTACGCCGCCAAACAGGGCGCATTCAGTGGCTTCATTACCACTACTATCCCTTGCGTAAACCATCGAAATGAAAAACTGGACCGCCATAAAATTAGGAGAGGGGATAGGTCCCCTACAATTCGGCATGGCACCCGAAGAAGTCATACTACATACGGGTAATCCCGATGAGATAGAGCGTACCAACTTAGAAGAAGATGGTGCCATTTCAGAGATCTGGCACTTTGAAGCGGGTAATCTATCACTGACCTTCCAACCCGAATTCAGCGGAGAATGGGTACTTGTGGACATGGTTTGCAGTACTGGAGATTTAAGTCTCAAAGGCATCGCGCTCTTAGGCGATTCCCTAGAAGAAATAACAGAAGATCTTCAACAGATGAATCTCGGTGATTTTAAAATGATCGAGTTGGAAATGGAGGAGGAAGAAACCAATATTTGCCTCTTATCAATAGAAAGATCAAGTTTGAACTTGTGGTTCGAGAACGATGAACTTAAAGAAATTCAATGGGGTGTACTTTGGGGCGAAGATGGTCAGCCTAAGTGGCCCGACCGCAACATTGAGTAACCGCTATATTATTTAAATAATGCAGAACAATTGCATTATACAATAACGTCTTTTGTTTGAGCAGTTAAATCATTATATTTAGCATGCACGTTTTTTCATTTAAGTAGTATTCTTAGAATCACTACTCCATTAAATCAACCTCATATCATGCTTTGGAGAGGAAGAGAACAAAGTACAAATGTAGAAGACCGTAGAGGTGGTCGTGGCGGAATGGCCAGAAATGCCGGTGGCTTAGGCCTGGGCGCGATCATACTCATGTTCTTCATTTATTTTTTAGGCGGTGATCCTACCGCTTTAATGCAGAATATGCAACAAGGTGGAGGCGGAGCTGCTCAGCAGCAGAACTCCCCTCAACAAGCTAGACCAGATGATGAGCTGGCTGGTTTCGTTAAGGTGGTCCTTAAAGAAACCGAAGATGTTTGGAATAAACTATTCCCTGCTCAGTTGGGCCGAAACTACAGAGAGCCAACTTTGGTGATATTCGACGGCAGAACGAGTTCCGGTTGCGGACATGCGAATTCGGCTACCGGACCATTCTACTGCCCAGCTGATGAGAAACTGTACATTGATTTGAGTTTCTATAAAGAATTGAATCAAAGATTCAAAGCACCTGGAGATTTCGCAATGGCTTATGTAGTAGCCCATGAAGTAGCACACCATGTTCAGCACCTTTTAGGTATTACAGGTCAAGTACAAGGCCAACGAAATAGAATCTCTAAAACAGAATACAACAAGCTCATGGTGCGTTTAGAACTCCAAGCAGATTTCTTAGCAGGAGTCTGGGCACACCACGGACAACAAATGAAGGGTTTCCTTGAAAAAGGAGACATCGAAGAAGCCATGAATGCCGCACACGCCATTGGTGATGACCGCATCCAAATGGAAGCCAGAGGCTATGTGGTTCCGGATTCCTTCACACATGGTACTTCCGAGCAAAGAATGCGTTGGTTCAGAAAAGGCTTAGAAACAGGCGATCTTTCCCAAGGAGATACTTTTGATGTGCCTGAGAGTAGATTGTAAGAAGATCGATCAAGCTGAATTTTAAATCCATCGGTCAAATGTTTGACCAAAAGGCGATGTTTTGTTGTAAGACAGGCATCGCCTTTTGCTATTTTAGCGTTTGTAAAATAGTGTCTGTAATTTCTCTACAAAAGAACTTCAAATGAGTTTGAAATCCATTCTAAGTATAAGCCTGTTGTTATTCGCTGTATCATTTGTCGCTAGCTTCTCTTCCTGTTCAGAAAACCCATTTGAAACCGTAGTAGAGATCGACGTGCCAGAACAAGATAGCTTACTGGTAGTGAATTGCATTTTCAGAACCAATAACTATTTCAATATAGAAGTATATCGTTCCGCTGGACCACTAGAAGATACCGGACAAGATTTTTTGGAAACATTGCGCATTAGAAATGCGACGGTCAATCTATATGAAGGCAGTGGCAATGATCTGACCTTTATCGCTGCCGCATCAAATGTGAATGATGGTGAGCAGTACGTGCCTTTTACAATGCCTTATACAGAAGGCGAACCTTTTCCACCACCCATTCAACCAGAAGCAGGTAAAACCTATACGGTCGAAGTATCTGCCCCGGGTTTTGAAACCGTAACAACTACAACACACGCACCTGAAGTCATCTCAATACAAAGTGCTGAAGTGCTTAAAGCACGGCATTATGATGAAGCCGGAGACTATTATAGAACGGACATCAGTTTTACCTTTCAAGATCCGACTGGGGTATCTAATTTCTACTATCTGAATTTACAAGCTGAAATAAATGACCCTTGGGGTAGCTTTGTGGAATCTCAATGTTACACGACACAAGAGCCTACTTTCACTTCTCAAACAGAGGGGGAGATCATCGAAATAGAAGGAGAGAGTTTTTTCTGCTACGACTATAATAAGTTTACGGATAACTTCTTTACAAATGAGCTTAAAACAATGGAGATCACCTTGGTAGACTATAACTATGAAGAGGAGGGACCTGCTGAAGTGCACATCACTTTAGGGCACATGAGTGAAGACTTGTATTATTATCAAGTATCTACAAACCTGCAAACTTCCACAGAAGGAAACCCTTTCGCCGAACCTGCGATCGTCTATGAAAATGTTGAGGGCGGCTTAGGTATTTTCGGTGCTTATGATGATATGACCTTTACACTGAGCTTGGAATGATTTATACAAGCTGAGCGCCCATAAAAAAGCCCGCCTCTTTTAAGAGGCGGGCTTTTTTTATTGAAGGCAGAAAAGCTTTTACTGCTTCGTTACTTTTTGTTGAGCGATCACTTTACCATTCTGGTAAATGCTCACAAAATAAACGCCGGCAACTAAGTCAGTTGTAGAGATGTTGACTACTTCTTTATTATTAAGTTCGGACTTTAAAATCAAAGCCCCTTTTACGTCAAATAATGAAAGTGTTAAAGGACCATCTGTACTTACTTCAACTTGAACGTTCATACTGTCTTGAATCGGGTTAGGGGCAATGCTAATGCTTAGTGCATTTGTAGCATCATTCAAGCCAGTGATCTCTCCGTCTAAGTAATCAGGTATGCCGTCATCATCCCAATCGTCATTTGCGGGATTACCATCGCCATTGGTATCTTCATCAGCTGTTAAAACACCATCATCATCATCATCAGGATCTAAGATGTTCGGTGTACCGTCTTCATCTGTATCTCCTTGATCATTTTCAATGCCGTCCAATACACCATCACCGTCAGTATCATTGCTTAGTGGATCAGAATCTTGTGCAACCTCATCACCGTCGTTGATGCCATCATCATCACTGTCTTCATTTGTGCCGTCAGTACCTTCTTCTAACTCCTCGCTATCCGTCAATCCATCGCTATCAGTATCTTCATTATTCGGGTCAGTGCCATTATCAGCTTCCTGACCATCATTAACACCATCCTCGTCAGAGTCTTCATTATTCGGGTCTGTCTCATCTGCGATTTCTTGACCATCATTAACACCATCCCCATCAGAGTCTTCGTTAATCGGGTCTGTATCGTATTCAGTCAACTCTTCTCCATCATTTAAGCCATCTCCATCAGAATCTTCATTTGTTGGATCTGTAGGACCTTCAGCTTCTTCAAAATCAGAAAGACCATCACCATCGGTGTCCGCAAGATTAGGGTCTGTGCCCAAAGCTTCTTCTTCTTCATCCGTCAAACCATCTTCATCTGTGTCAACAGGGGCAGAACTCAGTGCTTCATCATAGCACGCAAAAGAGCCTTGGGTGTGTTTTTCTACCTCCCCATCAGCACCAATGGCATTCTCTTCTTGATTTACCACAGTATTCACGGCATCAAAGCAAAGCCCGGTTGATAAAAGAGGGTCAACTACATTGAAACATATCTCACCTATATCTTCCCATTCATTACCGATCAATCGGCAACCAGTAGCGGGTGAAAGGAAAGAAGAAGTGACATTCGCATCTCCGGTTAACTGATCGGCGAAAAAGCTAGGTTCCGGATAGGTCTCATTAAAGAATCCAGGGAAAAGCTCACACTCATCATCTGGGTCAAAGTTGATCGATGTATAGTTTGCCGAATTGATGCATTCCGTATTATAGTTGAAAAAGAAAGTATGTGCTCCGATACGGAACTCATCTTCTCCTTCAATCCCTTTGATTTGCATCGTAACACAGAAAGTGCCTGCTGCTTCATCATAAGTTGGATTAGCGAATTGCAAGTCGTAAGTTTCGGCTTGCGCAATGCTTGTAGCCAATAGCGTCCCTACAAAGAAGTAAGTGAAATATTGCTTGATTTGGTTTAACATAAGAAGCTAGTTATCAAATTGAGTATTTGTGAGTGTTGTGTTAGTGAAAGCTTAAGAAGCGCAAAAAGCACGACTTTGTACACAAAGATAAGCTTTACCACCTTTTTATGGGGCTGATTGGTATCTATTTTACGCAAGTACAAGGGATAATTTTTCAAAAAATAGATGTGAAGATGCTCCCCCAAAGGATAGGGCCACTTATGAACTCCTATAGATGCGCTCTGACTACTAATGTAGTGAGCTTACTTATTTGTAGAGACGATTTTTGGATTATCAATCTCTAACGCATTCACTCTACAGTAGCTAGTGGTGAAGGTGAGGAATTGAATAGTGAATCCTATTGTATTTTTAGTTTAACTTATGTGAAAATATTTGACAATTTCTTAGCTTGAAAATGTGTTTTTTTGGGATAATTTTTGTTCATTTGTTACAATGTATTATGTTAGAACAATGATTTGTGATTCTATACGAACGCTAAAAAGTATTTCTCTTGGGTTTACATGATGATATTAGGCAATCAAAGTTCAGAAATGAACATCAGAAAGCCATTTTAAATTTGATGTATACAAGTGTTTGGGTACACAAACGGGTAAAAAAGTACCTCAAAAAGTACAATTTGACGATCACTCAATTCAATGTGCTGCGTATCTTGAATGGACAGAAAGTAGGTGTTTCCACTGCTTTTATTAGAGAAAGAATGCTGACGGATAAGGCTGATGTTACCCGTATTGTTGAGCGTTTGTTCTCTTTAGGCTTAGTAGAGCGAGAAACGAATAAACAAGATAGAAGATTAGTGAATCTATCAATCACAAAAGCGGGTAAAGAATTGATAGCGAAAGCTGATGCCGATGCTGCTGCTTTTGATGGCATTATTGAAGGGATGAGCGAAGAAGAATGTGCGCTTTTAAATGATCTGCTAGATAAAGTCAGAAACAACCCATAGTAATGGATCACATGTTCCTCAGCTTGTTTTTCGTTCTGTTCCCTCATAACTGGCATTGATCTCTGAAATATATGCCAGCAATTCATCTTTCCCAACTTTCTTATGAGCAGAGGTAGTGAACTCTACAGGCATTTGCTCCCAGTTTTCAAGCATGGCTGCCCTGAAAGCTTCAATATTCGATGGGTCGTATTTTTTATTATCGATTTTGGTGTATACGATACTGAATGGTATCAATAATTCCCCCATCCAATTCGCGAATTCTAAGTCGGCTTTTTGCGGTTTTATTCGCGCGTCTACAAGTAAAAACACATTTTGTAAGCTCAACCTTTTCTGTAAGTAAGTTCTTAAAAATCGCTCCCACTTCTTTCGCTGCTCTTTAGAGACCTTCGCATAACCATAACCCGGCAGATCCACTAAATACCAATTGTTATTGACCAAGTAATAATTCATTTCTTGTGTCTTTCCAGGCCTATGAGATACTCTGGCGATACCTTTGCGTTCACTCAACATATTGATCAAAGAAGATTTCCCCACATTAGACCTGCCAATGAACGCGTATTCAGGTTTCTCTTCTTGTGGGCATTGTTTGATATTGGTGAAGCCACCAATGAATTTAATATCATTGATCAACATAACGAATGGTCTAATTTTTATATTCAGCCCACAAAAATAGGGCTTTTAGAGACTGTGTTGATTATCTTCGCGTAATAAATTCATTTACCTCCTTTTGAGTTCCTTTTTTAACCTGAAATGGAAACTCGAATTTCAATTTCGTTTGCCTTATGAGATTAACTCCACTGTCTAAAATTCTGATTTTCTTATTGGTGCTCGGTGCTTTGTACTTCTTGGCCAGCCAGTTCATTGATTTTGGTGAGTTGGTAGGAGCTGGTGGTGATAAGAACGCTACAGAGCAGGTCAGTTCTTCTAATTCCGCTACTAATTCAAATTCAAATGCGGCGACTAAGGGTACTGAAAATGCAGCTAAAGCAAGCACTTCAAGTAGTGCCGCTGCTCCTACATGTCGCTTCAACTATAATTCCCCTAAAGTTGCCAGCGGTAAGTTGAAAGGAGTGGTAGAGCTTGGTGCTACCGGTTTTAACTCTTTCGTCGTAAAGATGGATAAATCGAAAAACTGGGAGCTGAAGAAAAGCGACTTCGGAAATAGTATGGTGCATGAGAACATGGCATCAGCGAGTGATATTCGTACCGGACTGAAAAACTACATCAACAATATGTTGGAGTATGGTGTAAGTGGTAAAGAGATTCACTTCGTAGTAAGTTCAGGGGCACGTACTGATGGTAAAGTAAAGAAGATCGTTGCCGAGTTGAAGTCGATGGGCTATGTCGTAAATCAAGTTACTCCTGAGCAAGAAGCAACCTATGGTTTCTTAGTTGCTGTACCTGCGGCTTACCGCGATAAAGCTTATATGGTTGATATCGGTTCTGGTAATACAAAGATCGCTTGGATGAAAGATGGTCAGTTGAAAACTCAAGAAGGACCTGGTGCGAAGTACTACCAAAAAAGCACCTCTGATGCGGATGTTACTAAGGAATTGACGGCAAAGAGCAAATTAATTCCTAAAGGGGTACGTCAAAACTGTTTCATCATTGGTGGTGCGCCCTACAAAATGGCGAAGATCGATCGTAAGGATAAAGAGCGATTCACCGCATTGCGCAAACCTCGTGGCTATGAGCAAGAGCTAAGCGGAAAGCTGGATGGGGAGAAAAACCGCTGTGGTTTGAACATCTATAAATCTATTTATGATGTAGCGCAGTCTGATTGCGTGGTATTTGATTGGGATGCTAACTTCACCATAGGTTTCTTATTAGACCTGAACTACTAACTGACCTATTTTAAAGGTTTTTCACAATCTCTTTGTGGTAGCTTGCGTTTCTAAAACGTCTCTACCACAAAGGGATTTTTCTTTTGTCAAACGACCATCCAATAAACTATGCTCAACACATTATTGCAGTATGCGCTGCTTTTCTTTATCTGTCTGTGCACACTTGCATCAAGTCATTCACTATATGCGCAAAATCAAGACGGACCGAAAAGAGTTGCCGTACCCGGAGTGAAAAAGTCTACTATAGAATCAGCTCCAAACTCAATTAAGCAATCAGATAAAAGCAATAGCTCTGAATTAAAAAAATCATTTCGTTTAGGAGTGCATGCCGGACTTGCTAACGCCCAGCATTTTTCTTGGCGTTCTAATCTATTTAAGCCTTTACGCCTCACAGTTAAGCAAAAGGGAAAAAGAGGTAAATCAAAGACCGTTCGCAAAGAAATGGGTGTCGGCTTAGATATCGGAGGCTTCCAACATCCGAACAACAGCACTGCTGCCAACTTCCATTTGAATCTGGAACGCTATAAAATTGCTCATTCTGGTATATTCACTCACTTAGGTTTAGGCATAGGCTACCAAAGATTAGCACACAACATTCCAACGCTTGAACTGGATGAGGATGGCACACTCTATGAATTTCAAGGAGGAAGAGGAGGCTTTTCTCCCTTGGCATTCTTCGGTTTTGGAGTGGCTTCTAAACGCAGCCCTTTACGCGTCCATATGAACCATCGTTTCTTTTTGCAAATGCCTTACAATACCTCTTTAGCACCCTACTATCAAGTAGAACTCGGACTCAGTTTTAGCTTGGGGAAATAGATTGGCCCACGAGAAATCATAAACTCATAAAAAATCAATAATGCATCCAAATACCCTTTTATCTCGTTTTTTAATCGGCTGCACTTGCTTAGCTGCTATTGCGCTCATTTCTTCTTGCTCTCTAGATGCGGATGAGAACTACGATCGCTTTTTTGTTAGAACCGATGGTGCGGATCTCGCCGTTCAAATTGATGGCAACCTGAATTCTAATACCTTCATCTTATTGCTGCATGGCGGACCAGGTGGTAGCGGACATGAATACAATGTGGGCACTGCTATGGATATGCTGGAAGAAGATTATGCGATGGCCTATTTGGATCAGCGCGGACAAGGTGCTTCTCAAGGAAACTACTCGCCAACAGATGTTACGCTACAGGCTTTTTCAGATGACATCCACGAAGTGGTCAAAGTCATTAAAGCCAGATACGGACAAGATGTAGATGTCTTTTTGATGGGGCACAGCTGGGGCGGTACTACAGGCACACATGCCTTATTGAATACCAATGTACAAGAGGAATTAAATGGCTGGATAGAAGTAGGAGGGGCGCACGACATCCCATTGCTTTATGAGCTATCTGTTTATATGTTCATTGAAGTAGGTAACCAAGAGATCGCAGCGGGTCAAAATGTGGATCGTTGGACAGAGATCGTTGAATATTGCGAAACACTTGACCCTCTAAATATAAGCGATGGCGAATCGGGTGAACTGAATGGTATGGGACATGAAGTTGAAAGCCTATTGGCCTATAAATTGGGTTCAGATGATGGCGATTACGCTTATACGCCTTACTTCCAAAACCCATTGAGTAACTTGGTGGCCGCGATTACCAATGGTAATACCTCCAACTTGATTTATGAGGAATCTGAAGAAGCGGCAATGACCAACCGCTTGAACGAAATCACAATACCGTCTCTACTGCTTTATGGCAAATATGATTTTGTTTGCCCACCGGGCTTGGGTGAAAGCGCATTAGAAGAAATTGGCACCACAGAAAAATTCTACGTAGAGTTCGAGCAAAGTGCCCATAGCCCGATGGATAATGAACCCTTTGCTTTCGTGGAGGAGGTTACCAATTTCGTAGAACAGTACAAGTAAATGACCCACATGCGTTTGTCATCAGTAAAGATCATTCTTTGTCTCATTAGCTTAATAGGACTATTGAGTCTTGCCGCCTGTGTTCGCTTGGAACAGGGCTGTACGGATCTCAATGCGCTGAACTATAATCCTGATGCTTTCAAAGATGATGGTTCTTGTGTTTATGTAATAGATACGCCGCAGTTGTACGACTTCTATCGCTATTGGGAATCTTCGGTAGATATTTCTCAAGAACGTTTACAACTGCTGCTGATGAACGATTTCAGAAGCTCACTTTATCAGCTGGGGCAAGCAGGTGCCACCTATGATTCTACCGCATTATGGTCATTGTTCTATGATGGCTCGCCCGATTTTAGTCCGCTAATAAATGGGGATCTACCGCTCTTGCAAAGCGACTATAATGAACTCAGCAGCACCAATAACAGCCTCTCACTTTTAGACAATGTCGATAGCTCCGTTGATGCGATCATTAGCAATTACATTGAAATCATACTGTCTAGGATTTCATCGGGAAGCATAGGCACCAATACGGTCTATATTTCAGATGAAGGCATTGATATGGCACAGCATATATACAGCCTACAACTGGCAACGATCGCCTATCTCAATGCCGCCAATGAGTTGAATAACTTAAGCACTTATTCCTCATCTATCAGTAGCAATGAAAACTATAGTGCACAAGAAAACGCTCTGGATCGTGCCTTCGCCTATATGGGTCCCGCTATAGGTGCCCTGAATTTAACGGATGAAAATATTGCCAGCCTCAACAGTTTTGAAGACACCGATCAAGACGGCTTTATTGATCTAAGTAAAGAGTGGAACTGCTCCTTTTTTCCCCTCGCTGCTGCCCGAGATATTTCTGATAATAGTGGTTCTACAGAAGCCAATACCAATTTTACAGATGACTTACTCCAAGCTTTCATCAATACACGCACAGCGATCACCAATCAAAATGATACGCTGACCGAGCAAGGAATTGGGCGTTTACAATCGCTTACGCAGCAGATCATTGCAGCGAATACTTTGCATTTTTCGAATCGCCTCTACAATGCGCTGAATTCCTCCACCATTGATCTAAATGAAAGTATTGCCGCTTGGCAAGAGCTGAGTGTGTACGTAGGCATGTTCAACTATAATTCGGAAAGTCTCTTCACAGAAGCAAGCATTTATCAAGAAGCCGTCGGCTACACATTACCAGATTTCACTTCAACAGCTTTTGATAAAGCAACTTATCTGACCGAGCTGCAAAATCTTAAATCTGCTTTACAATCCGCCTACGATTTTACCCAAGCCCAAGTAGATGGGTTTTGATGTTCAGAAGGGCGCATATATACAATAAAAGCTTGCGCTAGTATGTACATTGAATTTTGGTATACAATACGAAAGTCTCATGTCTCGGGTCTCATGTCTCGAGTCTATGAAAAGCGCAAGCTTTTACTGCATATACCGGGCTATCCGTTAAAATTCAGCCCCTGCCTGCTGCTGTTTGGCAGGCGTAAAAATGGCTACCTCTGGGCCGCCTTTTTACGCCGCCAAACAGGGCGCATTCAGCGGCTTCATTACCACTCCTATCCCTTGCGCGAGGGAATTACGCTTTCTATTATCTGAGAACTTAAATCGATAGTGCTGCCTCTAAATA
>JAHDGT010000529.1 GCA_020631675.1 Bacteroidota bacterium | reverse complement strand
AAGCGCACATTTGCTTGTGTTAAACACTTCAGCGTCAGAACGAGGTCTTATGTCTCTTTATTTATCAGGGCGCATACCCGCAATAAAAGCCTTTATTTAGTCGCAAAAGGCAATTGACATCGAGCAGGAAATCTTATGTCTTGCGTCTTATGTCTTATGTCTAAAGGCGGCAGCCTTTCACTGCGGGTACCGGGCTATCCGTTAAAATTCCCCGCCTGCCTGCTGCTGTTTGGCAGGCGTAAAAATGGCTACCTCTGGGCCGCCTTTTTACGCCGCCAAACAGGGCGCATTCAGTCGGCTCATTACCACTCCTATCCCTTGCGCAAATCAATTTGAGAGTGAGTCAATTTGAAAATTTGAAAATGCTATTCGGGTATACTCCATTTTCAAATTAACACATTGTCAAATTTTCAAATTAATTAATATCTCCCCGTCGCCTCATTCAAGGCCAGCTTCGCTTGCACCAACTCATATAAAGCGGTCAAGAACAAGCCCTGGGTTTCATAGAGCGAACTCTCCGCACTATTCACCTCAATACTAGAACCCAAGCCCTCTTTATATTTGATCAGAGAGACATTGTATATCTTCTCCGCCAATTCCAAACTCTCTTGTTGTTGATTCAGTTGCTGGTAAGCACTGATATAACTGGTCTGCGCTTGCAATACCTGCAAATGAATGCTTTGCTTCATTAAGGCTTCCTGATTGAAAGCCTTTTGTTGCGTAATGTAACGCTGCTGCAATTGCCCCCGCTTCTTGAAGCCATCAAAAATGGGCACATTCACTTGTACTCCCACCGCTGCGGAAGGAATCCAGAAATCCGTTTCCCAAACTTTAAGGTTGTTTCCTTGATATGCAGCTTGCCCTTGTATGAAGGCGACCACATTAGGTAAATACTGAGCCTTTACTTGACGTATATCCAAATCACGGAAAATATTCTGAGTTTTCAAGAGTCGCATTTCCACTCTATTCTTCATGGCCTCATCTATAACCCCCATTACATCCGCACTCACATCATCCTTTGCGTCGCTAATGAAATCTTCTAGAGTATCTGTCAATTTGATGGCTTGCATCATGTCCAGACCCATCTGGAATTTCAAGAAGTTGGTAGCTGTTTCTCCTTGGCGAGTCGCACTTGCTTTCTGGGTCTCTAAATTGGCTAAAGACAAACGTAGGCGGTCTACTTCTAATTCTTCAACAAAACCATTTTCGTACAGCTGAGAAGTCTCAAAAAGGATCTTATCTAAAATGGCTTTATTCTTATCCAGCAATTCTATTTGCTCATCCACAACTAGTGTAGCGAAATAGGCACTGGCAACCGCATTTTTGATACCTATTTCTGTACTCATATTCTCTTGACGAGAGCGCTCAACGAACATTTCTGCAGCTTTTAGACCAAGTAGGTAAGAACCATCAAATAAAAGCTGAGAACCAGAAAGTCCAAGATTAATGTTGTGATCGGTGCCAAAAACCAACTTGGTGAATTCTCCTGGCATAACCAAGCCTTCAACAAGCTGAGCGGGTATTTTTAAATTATAAGTATAACCTATGGTACCATCAATTTGCGGTAAACCAATAGATTTGGTCTCGGTTACTTGACCTTTTGCCTCTTCTACACTTAGTCGGGCGTTTTCCGCATTGATGTTGTGTTCAACGGCGTAGAGTTGGGCTTCTTCTAAAGAGAAGGTCATGATTTGCCCATTGTCGGCAGAACTGCTGTTTTGGGCGTGTACAGACAATTCTTGGAGGGGGGAGAGTAGCCATAAGCTACAGAAAAGAAGCGCGAAAAGCGGCTTATAACTTCCCATGAGGTAGTTGCTTTAACTGATCAATATGATTATCGAAATGGCTACGCCCTGCTTCGGTGGTAATACCATAAGCATGGTAGCGGAAATGCTCTAAATAAATATCCCAAAGGGCGGCTTGGATGCGGCTAAAAAAATCGTCGTGTATGATCGATTGGGCTTTGACCATATACAGTCTCGCGATGATGTCAATGTCCATATCATCTCGATACAGACCTTCAGAGATGCCTTTTTGCAAGTTCTCCTTGATGCCATCAAAGATGAATTGGTTGTGGAAATCGTCCAGTTTGCACATCACGTCCGGGTAGTACTTTGTCAGATCATAGATCATGCGCTTGTCTATCAAAGACAATTGATGATATACAAAATGAGCAATGGCCACCATCTCTTCAACCGCATTGTGCTCCTTGGCGAAAATCCCTTCGATCACCTCCTTTTCTTCACGTATGCTCTTGGTCATGGCATACTCTACCAGCTCTCGTTTATTGGTAATGTACTGGTATAGCGTCTTCTTAGATATGCCCAAATGACGGGCAATATCATCCATACTCACGCTGCGGATCCCATACTTCAGGAACAGCTCAAAGGCGGCATCTACTATTTTATCTTTTTGTTGAGACATCTTATTGGTAATGCTAACTGTTTAGCTTGGGCAGCTTTTCATCTCAAAAGCCCCAATCTAAATAGTTACTTGCTGGCAAAGATACACCAAAGAAACTTCGGAAACTTTAAAAAGGTTCATAGTTTCCAAAGTTTTTTTTAATTAAAATTCGATTTTGTTGAATGTTTGTGACCTTTGGAGGTATACTACTAAGTTTTCGGCTTTTACAAGCAACTGAGGTTTATCTGACCTATTACAGTGTAATCTAAGTTTTAGGCTAATCTTGACCAACCAAAAGGCCTACCTAACGGCGCTTGTAAATAGTGGGGGGCGGCAATATTTCTACTAACAGGCAGCTCCTAACGGAGCTATTGATTTTC
>JAHDGT010000528.1 GCA_020631675.1 Bacteroidota bacterium | reverse complement strand
TTAAATGGGGCATGTGCTTAAAAAGCCGACGTATGCTAAATTATGAATTGTTTAATAGATTTGAAAAAAAAATATCAAAAACTAGAACTTAAATGAGGATTAACCGTCTTCACAGCCACGATCTCAGGGAAAGCTTTGATAATGGATCGTTCTACACCCGCTTTCATGGTCATAAAGCTCATGGAACAGCTCTCACAAGCACCCAGTAAGCGTACATGCACGGTATTGTCATCAGTAACGTCAACCACCTCTATGTCCCCACCGTCTGCTTGGAGGTGTGGTCTTATGGCGTTTAAAACGTCATCAATTTGTTGTAAGAACTCCTGTTTATTCAAATCTGACATCTCAACAAATTTTTATACTAACTCACTAATTCAATTGGAAAAGTGAAAACGGGTGAAGCCGTTCGCAAAGGTAGCATTTAATGAATGGATATGCCCACTTTTTTCGTGCCCGGCAAAGTGGCGTTTCTGATCGCGACTTGTCGGGCTACATTAGCGGCAAGCTCTTGATAAGAACGTTGTAAAGGGCTGTCAGGGTTCATTACTATTGGTAGTCCTTGGTCGCCCGCTGTTCTCACATCTTCAACGATCGGTATTTCTCCTAATAAAGGAAGTTGTTGGTCGGCAGCTAATCGTTTGCCGCCTTCTTTACCGAATAGGTAATATCTCTTGTTCGGAGCATCGGGCGGAGTGAAATAGGACATGTTTTCTACGACTCCTAAAATCGGCACATTGATGTGCGGCAATTGGAACATACCCATAGAACGAACAACATCTACTAAAGCGACTTCCTGAGGGGTGGTGACCACAACAGCTCCTGTTACAGGTATGGTTTGTACCATCGTCAAGTGAACATCTCCTGTTCCCGGCGGTAGGTCGAATAAAAGATAATCCAACTCGCCCCAGTCGGCTTCTGAAACGAATTGTCGCAAAGCAGAAGTAGCCATAGGTCCACGCCAAACAACAGCCTGACTTGGATCGGTTAAAAAGCCGATGGATAAGGTGTGTACGCCGTATTTTTCAGCAGGAACGATCTTGGCTTTACCATCTACTTGCCTCAAATTGGGGCGGTAGTTGTTTAAGCCGAACATAGTAGGAATGGAAGGTCCGTAAATATCGGCATCTATCAAACCTACTTTGGCGCCACTTTGCGCTAAAGCAATGGCTAAATTGACCGCGACTGTAGATTTTCCTACACCGCCTTTACCGCTGGCTACGGCTATGATATTTTTCACAAAAGGAAGGAGGTCTCTATTATCTGTTCTTCGGCTGGTCACCCGAGCACTCATCGTGATATCTGTCTCTACCTCCGCACCTATGAAGTGATGGATCGCTGTTTCACAGGCTTTTTTGATGTGTTCTTTTAGTGGGCAAGCAGGCGTAGTGAGCACTACTGTAAAGGATACTTTGTTCCCCTCGATCTTCACATCTTCGATCATATTGAGGGAAACCAGGTCTTTATTCAGATCCGGATCATCAACATGACTCAGGGCCTTGATAACTGCTTCTTGGGTAATGGACATTCCTATGGTGTTAATACGAAAAACGACCGCGAAGATAAGCGCAATTTAGTTATTAGTTTTTCTCAAGGTGCTGTTTGCTACGCAAGGGATAGGAGTGGTAATGAGGCAGACAGATGCGCCCTGAGCGGCGGCTTACAAAAGCGACCTCGCGAAGCTCTTTGTAAGCCTGCCAGCGAAGCAGCAGATGGCTGGTGAATTTTAACGGATAGCCCGACCACGCAGTTAAGGCTTGCGCATTTATGCTTTGAAAAAAAAACTTGCCGTAGAGCAAATTCATGAATTTGCTCTACAATATGTTCCCACGAAGTTGCGCAAGGCTTTATTGCGTGGATGCGCCCAAGAAATGATTAAGTATCTGGATCTTAGAAAGGACGATCCGGTACTTTGATGTATTGGTCTTTGCTGTAGCCGAATTCAAAACGAGTGCCCAGCCCGATCACGAATACATTGACGGATTGGTTGTAGCGTTCTACACTGCTGATCAGAAAGCCGGCATCGGATTGGGTGACATGCGTAGTGTTCAATTTCGGGGATGCGAAAATGAAGTCTGCTTTTATGAAAGCAGCCCAACTCTGCCAAATCGGGTAGGAAACACTCCCGCCGAATACGAAAGTGGGGGCGAAAGCGGATGCTTTTTCTCTTCGGTCAATGACCGTATTATTTTCAGCGTCTTGACCTTCAAAAGAAATTTCAGGGGCATTGGCGTAAGTCGCACCGATTAAAGTACGTAGCTCTAAGGTGACTTTTTTCTCGGGTAAAGAAATATAGGGTCCTGCCGCTAAGAAGTAATGTCGCCAAGGATCGGTTGTCAACTCACCACTTGTACCTGTAGGGAGTCGATGTGCTAAAGTGGTCAGGTATTCTTCTTCTCGTATGCTATTGGCATAGTGCGAAGCGGTAAAAGCCACGCCTAAATTTCTGAACATTGGAAAAGAACCATCTATACCAACGGCATAGCCGGTATTGGCATAGCCTGCCGGTGAATCTTCCATGAAGGCACTGTAGAAGCCTTCGGGCAGAGACAGTCCGCCATAGATGGAAATGTGTTTGCGCGCCACGCCGACCATACGGGCTTGTACACCGCTGCCGCTTTCTTCAAATAGACTGAGCGGGTCATCTTTTCTTTGACCGAAAAGGTCATTGCAAGGGCAGACCAACAGCAGCAATAGGAGGCTTAGTATAGGGTATGCTATTGAGGGCTGGAAACGCATAGGATCGTGTTTCTTTTATCGTGGCAAATTTTATACCTAAATGGGGTATAAGCGCAGTAAT